>DUPC01000047.1 GCA_012838545.1 Acholeplasmataceae bacterium | reverse complement strand
GTTTTGGCGATCTGTCTTAGATAAATGGTTAAAGAATTTTCTAGTTGTAATAGGTTGATTAGTATTTATACTTGTGATATAATTTTGATGTTCCATAAGTTTCTCCATTTCTTTTGGTTTTGCAATTTAAGAATAGCACTAACTTATGGAACTTATCAAGTAAAACACTAATTAACTGCACAATTGGACTGTGCAGTTTTTATTTATTCATTTTGTTGCATTTCAGGGTCGCGCGCGCTTTTTTGAAAGGTGATTACCGATTTATTTTCGAACCTTCTTAACCGGCCAAAGTTCAATGTATCCCCGTTCGCCGATTGGTTCAAGTTGAATTTTGGGATTATCATAGTCCCAAGCATATCCGATTACTTCCGGAGTGTATTTTGCGGTAGCTTTCCACACTTCGTCAATGGCTTCCGAATAATCCTCTTCTTCGAACGGTTCGCCTTGGAACATTAAAAAAGTTGCTTCCGGCAATTCAATTACATCAAAACCGTCCGGAATTGCTCCGTCATAATCAAGGTTAACTTCCACACCTTGAACATAGGTAGACGTGCTTTCTTTAATATATTGGGGAGGAAGCCACATGCACACCGGTTCGCCGGAGATGGATTTTATGCTTTTCAAAATTCCGAAGACATCGCAGCCCACTTCGCCACAATACTCAAAATAATGTTGAGCTTTTATACCCCTTTTGATGATAACTTTTCTTTGGGGTTTGGTAACTAACGTAATAAAAATGTTTTTGACCTTTTCCATTTTCTTCTTTTCCTTTCTTTTATAAACTTTAAAAGGCAGAAACAAACAAATCGGAATCGGATTTCTCGAGTATTCATAAGGGTTAATACCGAACTCTTTGTTAAAAGCCCTTTGGTATCCGTCAACGCTGGAGTATCCGCTTTCAAATGCAACATCGATAATTTTAACTTGATTATCTCGCAGTTTCAAAGCCGACTTGGATAAACGAAGTCTTCTGATATAAGTGCTTGGAGTCATGTTCAACAACTTCACAAACAAGCGATAGGAATACCAGGGGGAATAATATGAAACATTGGCTAAATCGGCTAAAGTAATTTCTTCATCCCAATGATCTTCGATATAATCTTGCATCCGTTTTACCGCTTCATAAATATTCATTTGTTTCACCTCGTAAATATCTTACCAAAGAATCACAGTAAAATCTCGACATTATTTGCTATTTTTATATTACATCCAAATTATCCCACATATTTCCCAAAATAAAGAACTCGCGCAAACAATAAGTCGATATAATTAAAACCAATAAGCTGATGGAAAAAATTATTATTTCCTTTTTGGTTTTTAAGCCAAATTCTTTTATATATGAAAGCACAAAAAACAGAACACTTAAAAGAGCGACTAAGATACTTGTCGCGATAGTTACATCGTTGGCGTTAAATGTATGGGGATTGTTGCCAAAGATTTTCAAAATCGCAAAATAATTCATAGCCCTATAAGGCAGGTAAAGCAAAATAAACGAGAAGAACCATATATATACCTTGATGTACTTTTTTAACATAATTCAATTCCTCTTCCCTTTCTTTTAACAACACTATTATAGCATAGTTTTGTTTAAAAAAAGGTTAAACTGTAACATTTAACACTTCCAAAAAAATTTTTATTGCAGGTTTTTTCGTCCTTTTTTTGTTACTTTTTCTAATCAATCTGCTTGCATTTAATTTTTATTAGGAATAAATATCAAAGGTTAAAAGAAGGTTATAGAATTATGAATTTTGCTTATTAAATTGACAGCTTTGATTTTGCTCTCTTTGATTGTTGTCGTGGTATTTAAACCGATGTTAACGGTAAAAAACCACACTATCGAATCATTCTGGGTCGTCGCTTTGGTGGGGGCCTTTTTACTTGGAGTTTTAGGTTTTATTTCTTGGGATAAAATATGGATAGGCGTGACTAAGAATAAAGCCATCAACCCTTTCTTTATCTTAATCTTGTTTTTTCTATGACCCTGTTATCGATTGTTTTAGACGAGTTGGGGTTTTTCTAAAAAGTTGCTTCCTATACCATTGTGAAAGCAAAAGGCGAACAAAACAAGATGTTTCTTTATTTGTATGTGATAACATCGGTTTTGACGGTTTATACCGCCAATGACATCATTATCCTAACCTTTACGCCTTTTATTGGTTATTTTGCTAAGTATACCAAGATTAATCCGATACCGTATTTGATTGCTGAATTCGTCGCCACAAGCTCTTGAGCATGATGCTTATCATCGGCAATCCCACCAACATTTACATCGCATCTTTTTATCATATTAATTTCTTCGGTTACATAAAGATCATGTTTTGCCGACCTTGGTAACTTCCGTTTGTTTATTGATTATGTTGTTGCTGATATTCCATAAACCGTTGCAACAAGAAATTGATCGTTCCCAAATCCTATTTTTTTTAACAATTATACCAATCCTCTAAAAAATAAATCCTTAACTATTATCGCCTTGATTCATTTGGGGTTTTGCGCGCTTCTGCTCAGTATCGCAAGCACCATCGGTTGGCCGATGTGGTTAATCAGTCTAATCTTTCCGTTAAGCATGGTATTGGTTTTATTCGGGTATTATCTGTTCCATCCAAAAGAAAACTACTTGTTTAATGTGCTAAAAAGACTTCCCTTTTCCTTAATTCCTTTTGTATTGTCAATGTTTATTTTGGTTTTGGCCCTCAATAAATTGGCCTTAACCTCAAATATTGCGCTGTTTTTTACTGAACATAATGCTGTCTTATCCTATGGTATCACTTCCTTCCTTTCTGCCAACCTCATGAACAACATACCGATGAGCGTGCTCTTTTCCGATATCATTGCTTTCTCCGATTCAAGCAGTCAAATGGGAGCCCTTTTTTCTTTATCCTTTAAAAACAAAATGCCACCCGTTTTTTCGGATGACGTTTATTTATCTTTTAATGACATATCTTTGAATAACTACTTTAAAGTAATCGCTAAAAAACTCTTCCTCAAAAACCCCCCGGCAATTCTTGATTACACCACTTGATGCCGGGTTGCCTTTATCGCAAGTGACAATCACTTCTTTGATTCCCAACATGTCGTATATTTTCAAAGCTTCTTCCAACATGGAAGTCGCATAATGTTTTCTGCGTTCAGTTGGTCTTATGCAATAACCCACGTGCCCCCCGCTGGTACGCAAAAAATCGGTTAAAGCAAGACGCAAATTAATCATTCCGATAATTTTGTCATCTTCTTCGCGAACATAAAAGTAAGTAAGCGCGGGTACTCTATTCAGGGGAATGTTCGCCATATCGATATCTTTTATCACTTTGTTAAGCCATGCTTCATAACTTGCTTCTTTTAAATAATTATCAAGCGAACCTGTACCGTTGATTGGTGAATTGTAGATATAAAATTCATTGATAAAATCAAGGGCTTTTTCTTTGTATTCAATGGTTGGAAATACTAATTTCATAATTATCTCCGCTTACTCTTGCTTTGCGCTTTGCATTGTTTTGTTTTTACGTAGTAAAATTACATTTTGAATAATGGAAATGGCAAAGACTATTCCCACCACGACAACCCCGATTATCCTTCGATAGTCATTGACCGGAAAAGAAGTCGTGATATCTTCAACCGTTTCAAAACCTGATCTAATAATCAAATAAGTTCCCGAAATAAAGAAATAAATTAAAACGATACTAAGAATATATCTTTTCATAAACACCATTCCTTTCTTATCTTGATAAAACCATTTCCCATTCCATAAGTTCTCCTCCAGTAACCGGTTGAATGATTTTTTTCCCTGTAAAACGAAAGCCCATTTTTTGATAAAACTCGATTGCTTTTTGATTGCCTTCCAAAACAAACAATGCCACAGTTGGTTTGGTAAGGCGTTTCAGCGCTTCCTGAAACAAAGCTCTTCCAATTCCGTTTCGTTGATAATCCTTCAAAATATATATAGCTACTATCTCGGAAGCCGGTTGGTGCGAAACATGACTTCTTGCCTCATCCAAGTAACTGACGAAACCGATAACTCTTCCATCCACCTCCGCAACCAATGTATTTTCGGGATGGCTTTTGGCATAATTTATTCTGTTCTCCAATTTTACCGTATCTAAAAAAGAGTGGGGCATAAGGCCGGGATAGGTTTCCATCCAAGCGGTGTAATGCACATAACCTCTTTCATAAGCATCATCGGAAGTTGCTTCTCTGATAAGAAATTTCATTTTTCCCCCTTCAAAAATTAAGTAAAGTTTTCGCAGTTGCTTCTTTTGCAAGCAAAAAAATTAAATTGCTCTTTATGTTTTTTGAACCCTCGAAATTTAATCAATCTTTGTTTGTATTAACACTTTAAGTATATCATATTTTTTACAAAATTCCTTCCATTTTGGTTTTTTAAAAAATTTTAAAAAACTGTGCAAATTGCTTTTTTGACGTTATTAATATATATAGAAATCAAAAAAAGAAAACAAAAAAGGCCTGATTGCAAATTAACGTTCATCAAACCTATTGTTTTTAAGATGGTGATCCGTACGGGATTCGAACCCGTGAATGCATGCGTGAAAGGCATGTGAGTTAAACCACTTCTCCAACGGACCTATGAATGGCGGAGCAGGAGGGATTTGAACCCTC
Source organism: Acholeplasmataceae bacterium (assembly GCA_012838545.1). GTDB lineage: Bacteria > Bacillota_I > Bacilli_A > ML615J-28 > CAG-313 > UBA1427. The sequence goes on along the minus strand of DUPC01000047.1, from coordinate 3,558 downwards.
GCACCAGTTTCCCGGTCTACGCCCTTAGCAGGGGCGCCTCTTCAGCCACTTGAGTACTACTCCAACGCTTAAATATTTTACACTAAATTAGCTTTTTTGTCAAACAATTTTAATAATCTTTTTTCTTATTACCGGAAAAATCGCCATTATAGCTAAAAGAAGAGTATTTTTGCATAACTTAACTATTCCGAGTCAAAATATTATTACATTACTGTCAAGGAAGGAAGTATTTGATGCCAAAGTTAGAATGTGAAGTCCGGAACTGTGCTTTTAATTATGATAGATTTTGCACAAAAGACGGGATAACCGTCGATGGTCCCGCTTCGCGCCGAAAACGCGAAACCAGCTGTCATAGTTTTATGTCCCGGGAAATTGAAACCCTAAACTTCGAGTTCGCCAAATTTGGGGTAGATTCTGATGGAAATAATGAAGTGTGGTGTGATGCCATTATGTGCGTATATCAACAAGGCGACCGCTGTTTAGCTGACCGAATCAAAATAAAAGTAGTTGGGGGATTCCCGAGCGAAAGAAGAAACCACACCCAAAGCGCTTCATCGGTCGATGAAACAATGTGTCAAACATTTGAATACAAAGAGTCTTAAACCCCAAAATCTACACGGGGTTTTTTTCATAAATTTGCATTGTTTTTTAATTGCAAATCTTACCGTTTAGTGTTATGATATTTCAGATTTAAAAAATGAAAAATCGAGGTAAATACATGAACAAAAAACAACCGTGGCGCGATTTATTGGTTGAAGATTTATCTGTGGCGGATATCGTCCTTTTAGGTATCCCTTTTGACGAAAACTGTTCCTGCGGGGAAGGAACAAGATTCGCGCCGGATAAATTACGCGAATTGTCGGGATATCTTCCGCCAGTAACCGAAAACGGGGAAATCATCTTTGCAAAACTCTTTGACTTTGGCAATGTAGATAAGGAAGAATCAATCGAATTTTTCTTTAAAAAAGTTGCAACCAAAGCTTTCGAAGTGATTTCCAGCGGTAAGTTTCCGATTTTTTTAGGCGGGGACCATTCGGTAAGCATTCCTTTAAAACAAGCATTTGCAAAATTCCATCAGGGAAAACGAATTGGGATTATCCATTTTGATGCGCATGCGGATATATGTGATATATATGATGACAGTAAACTGTCTCATGCTTCCGTTAACGCAAGAGCTCTCGAAACCGGTTTTAAAGATTCGGATATCATGATGGTGGGCATACGCTCCTTTGAGATCCAAGAACTTTCCTTTTTAGAAAACCATCCCCACCAAGTGTTGCTTGCATCGCAACTCGATTCCTTAAAGGAAACCGGAATTGCCAATGAAATCATTACCTATTTTGCCAGTTTTGACGCCATTTATTTATCGGTAGATATCGATGTTTTGGATCCTGCCTATGCACCGGGAACCGGAACACCGGAAGCAGGAGGATTATCGTCGCGCCGTCTTATCAATATTATACGCAAATTAGTTCAACAATTGCCGATAAAGGCGATGGATTTAGTGGAAATTTCGCCGCCAAGAGATGTCAACGACATCACTTCTTGGGCAGGACTCAAGTTATTGCTTGAGGTCTTTTCGATAAAAGGACAAAAAAAAGGAAGAAATTAGTAAAATGAAACACATGATGCTTGATTGTTACGGTTCAACCGAATCGAAACTTGATGATGTGAAATACATCAATAATATGTTAAACCACATTGCTTACGAGGTAGGTGTTGTAACGGTCGCTCCGCCTTTCCTACTTCCTTACTATTATGGGGTGGATCAAAACGATATGGGAGTCAGTGCCTTTTTATTCCTTAAAGGCGGTCACATCACAATTCACACCTTTCCGCTTCGGGAGTGCTATTTCATCGATATGGTTTATGACGGCGAATATGATGTGGAAAAAGCCTATGCGCTATTTAAACGTCTATTACCGTTTGAGGAAACCAGAAGCTCCGTGCAAATCAGCGAACGCAAAATCGGCGAATTCCGAAATGTCCCGGTTAATCCCGACGAAGACTTTGGTCCTCACATCTTCGCTCGTATCGAAGCTTCCCAAGAACCGACGATGGAAAACTTTTTTGAATTTTTGGAAGACATCATTGACAAAGTCAATATGACGCCAATCATCCGTCCTTATGTAATAAAAGATGTAATGAACAATTACACCTATTTGTCGGGCATGGTAATGATAGCGGAAAGCCACATTTCCCTTCATTACAACTACAAAACCGGTATCATTTATTTTGATTTATTCTCATGCAAAATGTTTGATTATTCGATTCTTGATAAACTGTTGAAAGAAGAATACGGAACACTTTTATCTTATGTAATCATCCCCAGGGGAACCAAACACAGATACAATCGGGTATCAAGCATGCTTAAAAAAGAAGAAATATACAATTCCGCTTGGAAGAAACATATTTCCGAATAAAAACAGAAAAGCACTTCAGGGGAAGTGCTTTTTATTGTATATATGTTTTATGGCCTAATCTTGCAATACAGGTGATCGTTGTTTTGATGAAATTGGATTTTGACAAACAAAAATTCTTCCAATTCGTTTAAGATTTGGTACAACATGGCGCGGTTTTCAAACTCGGTGCGTTCCTTTGGAAGAGGAAGCGACTTCATGTCCTCCCGCATCCCTTTCAATTCCTCAAGGCGGATAGTAGCCATGTCTTTATATCCAATATCGTTCTTCAATGTTGCAACAAAACGTGCTATATCAATGCTTACCGGATACACTTCGATAATGCGTTCGAAGTACTTGGCGATTCGGGATAAATATTCCAGTTGGGTATTTCGCATAAACAGGTAGTTCAAATGGTATTCGGAATTGTTAAATAGCAGGTTATTGTGGTAGTAGCTCGCATCTTCCAAGGCTTTGTTCACCATTTCTTTGGCTAAGTCCAGTTCTTCATTAAGAATCGTCCATGACAATTCTTTTTGTAGAGCTTTCGCAATATTTGCCAGAATATTGCTTATGGATTTGTCGATCTCGGCTTCTTTTTTCATGAGTTTTTGTTCACTGTTCGGCATGTATAAGTTGACAATTAAAGCAATCATTACGGGAATGATTAAAATCAAAACTTCATTTAACAGAATCGAAAACTTTGCTTCCACCAATAGATGGGTCACCAAAACCGTAGCCACAACCAATCCCTCTTGCATTTTTACCAAATAAGCAAGCGGAATGAAGATAATTAAAAAGACCCCGAAAACTATAATGTAAAAGCCAAAAGCATAAAACAATGCCCCCGATAATGCCAAAGCAATCAGACTGATGATTATCCGTTTGAAAGCCATTTTAAACGATTCTTTTTTCGTCGATTGAATGCTGAGAAGGGCGATTACTCCGGCGGTAGTGGCGTATTGCAAGTCAAGTGCGGATGTGATTAGAATAGTGACAATAGCAGCTATCGTCATTTTTAAAGCGGGCAAAATTAGGCTGCGCATATTTTCCTCCTGGTTATTTTTTTTATTTTATCACAGTTGGGTGGATATATCTATCATTATGCAACGAGTAAAACTAAAACCGTTTACATTTAAAAAATACACAAAATTCCTGT
>DUPC01000046.1 GCA_012838545.1 Acholeplasmataceae bacterium | reverse complement strand
CCTTTTTTGTTTTATATTGTATAATAAGGGAAAAAGTGCTATAATTATACTAAGAGGTAAGATATATGAAGAACAAAACAAAGCAAAAAATCAAAAAAGCCTTGCTTGCCTTAGCAGTATTAGTAATCGCTTTTTCGCCTCTTCCGATCCTTTTTTACCGTTATGAATTTTCGGAAATATTTAACCTTTGGACTTGTCTTTTTTTGATTATTTGGTTTTTTGTGGGAATTATTATCCATGAAGCAGGCCATTTAATCTTTGGACTGCTTACCGGTTATCGTTTTATTTCCTTTCAAGTGGGAAAAACTTTGATTCAAAAACCGACTAACAAACCTTTGCGAGTAAAACGGATTCCGTTCAACGGCTTGGGCGGGCAATGTTTGATGATTCCGAAAGACAAAGAAAACAAAGCCTTTTTCCTATTCAATTACGGTGGGATTATCATCAACTTTTTTCTGTTTGCTCTTTTATTGGTTATGGTTCAATTTGGTCCCTATGCCCAAACAGTTAACCGAATTCTTATCAGCGGCTTATGGATGAATTACTTGTTGGCGTTGATGAATGCTTTGCCTTTTATTGGTTTAACCAATGACGGTTACAATCACCGTTTATATAAGAAAAATCCGGATATATATAAAAAAATTCTCCTTAATTTGGAAATTGCTTCCCAACTTAATGACGATAACCTATATCAGGACATTGTGCTACCGCCTCGAAAAGAAAGATTGAGTTTCGCCAATACTTTTGATGCTTATATCGAAATCATGCGTTTTTTCGTTTTGTTAGCGCGTCATGATGAACAAAGAATCGATCAAATCAAAGAAATGTATCAAAAAAGGGGATCAATGATTTCGCTATACGGAAACTTGATTGAAGTATTGTATTTTATCGCTATCGCTCTTTACGGAGATCAAAAACACGCTCTTTCCCTTTACAACGGTTTGGAAAAAAATTTCAAAAAGCAAATCAATAAAGAAAAAACGGGACTGGGCGGAATTGCGAATGCCATAAAGAAATGGCTCGTGGATAAAAACCCTGAGGAAAGCCAAAATATCCTAAAAAAAGTATTAAGAACAGCTCATAAACAATCATACCTAGCGGAAGAGGAGCAAATAAAAATGTTAACCAAAGATTTGAAAGACCAAATCAAACGTGCCGAAAATCCAGCATTAATCATTTTGGCATCGAAATCGCCAAGAAGAAAAGAAATATTGGCCAATGCAAAGATTCCTTTTGATGTGGTGGTGCAGGATGCGGAAGAAACATTCCCAAGCGACGTGGAACCGCTCGTAGCCATCCAACAAGTTGCGAAGGCGAAAGCGGAAGCGGTGTATCGGGAAAAACCGAAACATCTGGTTATCGGAGCCGATACGATCGTATTAATTGATAACGAGGTTTTAGGGAAACCTAAAAATACCGAGGATGCTGTAAGGATGCTGAATTTACTCCAAGGCCGAACTCATCAGGTCATCACGGGAGTTTGTATAATTTATCAAGATGAAGCGAAGACGTTTGCGGAAGTGACGGAAGTTACCTTTGCTCCAATGCCGATGGAGGAAATTCAAGACTACATCAAAAAAGAAAATGTCTTGGACAAAGCTGGCGCTTATGCCATTCAGGGAATGGCTGGAAGATATATTACAAGCATTAAAGGCGAATATTACAATGTGGTTGGTTTGCCAATTGCCAACCTTTATCAAAGTTTAAAAGAAAGGTTAAAGGAATATGATTTATGCGCATTATCATTGTCGGAAGTGGAAAGGTCGGAACCGCGCTAATCGATCACTTGGCAAAGGAAGGACATTCTCTTGTCGTTATCGATAGCGATTCGGAAGTTATCGAAAACCTGATTAACAAATATGACATTAAAGGCGTATGTGGCAACGGCACCAGCTTTGAAATTCAAAAAGAAGCCGGAGTTGATGGTGCCGATTTGGTGATAGCCGTAACATCCGGTGACGAAGTCAACATTTTAACTTGTCTGTTTGCCAAAAAAGCCGGCGCATCGCATACCATCGCCCGAGTCAGAACACCGGAATACTCAGAACAAGTAATCCGTTTAAAAGACGACCTGGGTTTAAGCATGATTGTCAATCCCGAATTGGAAGCGGCGGTTGAATGCAGCAGAATATTGAATTTTGCGCAAGCCTTGAAAATCGATTATTTTGCCAAAGGCAAAGTCGATATGGTGGAAGTAAAACTTCCCGTTGACTGCCCGTTAATCGGGGAAAGCTTATCTTCGATTAGGCAAAAGCTGGGGTTTAAGGTATTAATCTGCGCGGTTCAGCGTAACGGCGAAGTATATATTCCAACCGGCACCTTTGTATTAGAGGAAGGGGACCGAATTCATGTCACGGGTTCCCATCGCAATATTGTGGATTTCTTCAAGAAAATCCGTTTAGAATCGAAGAAAATCAAAAATGTGATGATTGCGGGGGGAGGGCGAATTGCTTATTACCTTGCCAAACGTTTGCTTGAAGATGGCATCAATGTTAAAATTATCGAAAACAACTGGGAGCGATGCAAAGAATTAAGTGTTTTATTATCGGGTGCCCAAATCATCTATGGCGACGGAACCGACCAAAGCGTACTTATCGAAGAAGGAATCGAATATAACGATGCTTTTGTTTCTTTAACCGGAATCGATGAAGAAAACATCATTACTTCGATGTATGCTTCTAAACTAAACCTTAAGAAAGTCATTACTAAAGTAAACCGAATGTCGCTTTTTCCAATGCTTTCCAGCATTGGTGTCGATACGGTAGTCTCGCCGAAACAGTTAACGGCCAATTTAATCGTTCAATATGTCCGTTCCATGAGCTCAAAAAAAAGCAGCCGTGTTGAGACCCTTTATAAACTTGTTAACAACCTGGTTGAAGCCATTGAATTCAGCGTGAAAAAGTCCAATCGGGTGACCAACATACCGCTAAAAAATCTTAAACTCAAGGATAATATTTTGGTAGCATGTATTATCAGAGGAAAAGAAATCATTGTTCCAAGCGGCGAGGATAAAATTCAAGTTGGCGATAATGTTATCATTGTTACCACCAACACGATGTTTGACGATTTGAACGAAATAATTCGGTGATTAATATGAATTATCGAATGATTAGATTTATCCTTGGCAGGATTTTAAGAACAATAGGGCTGTTGATGTTTTTGCCGCTAGGCTTTACTATCTACTATCACGAACCGGTAATGCCTTTTATCGTTTCGATAGCCGCGTGTTTGGTGATAGGAAAAATTATGGCGGGGAAAGAACCCGAAAACAAAGCAATCTATGCCAAAGACGGGTTTGTCATCGTGGCTTTGGCGTGGATTATGATGGCGCTGTTTGGAGCTTTGCCTTTCGTTTTAAGCAGGGAGATTCCTAATTTCGTTGATGCTTTTTTTGAATCTGCTTCCGGTTTTACCACAACCGGGTCAACGATTGTCCAAGATGTCGAAATCCTTTCCCATGGCATCTTGCTTTGGCGTGGGTTTTCGCACTGGATAGGCGGCATGGGAATTCTCGTATTTGTTTTGACTTTTTTGCCTAACAACAGTCAAGCTTTTTATCTTCTGAGTTCAGAAACAACCGGCCCTCAAGTCGGAAAATTGGTTTCCAAGCTAAAAGTTACCGCTCGAATTCTTTATGGCATTTATACCGGGATGACCCTAATCCTTATCATTTTGCTTTACTTGGGCAAAATGCCTTTGTTTGATGCCATCGTTCATGGTTTTTCCACGGCGGGAACCGGAGGTTTTGGTGTTAAAAATGCTAGCATTGCTTTCTACAACAGTGCATATATCGATTATGTTATTTCGGTAGGAATGCTTTTGTTTGCCATCAACTTTAATCTTTTCTACTTTATCCTACTGGGTAAAATCATTTTTGTATTACGCAATGAAGAAGTAAAATGGTATTTAGCTTTTGTTTCCCTAGCAACAATCATTATTGCCTTAAATATTTCTTCCACTTTTTCCGGTCAATCATTTCGCTATGCCTTTTTCCAGGTGACAACGATAATTTCCACCACGGGGTTTGCGACAACCGATTTCAATTTATGGCCGGCTTTATCCAAATTAATATTAATACTTTTAATGTTTTCCGGAGGTTGTGCAGGATCGACAGCCGGGGGAATAAAAGTTTCCCGGATTGCGATGCTTTTTAAATCAGCCTTCCAAAGCATTAAAAAAATGATCAGTCCCCGGATGGTGCAAACCTTGAAATTTGAAAATACTCAAGTCAAACGTACGATTATCCAAGACGTTCAGGCTTATATGATGGTTTATATTTTGGTTTTCATTGTGGGATTATCACTAATATCCCTTGACGGCTTTAATTTTGAAACCAACTTTACCGCCATCGCCTCATGCATCAGCAATGTGGGACCGGTGCTCGGGGAAATCGGACCGTATGGAAACTTAAACGGTTACAGTTATTTCTCCAAACTTGTTTTATCCTTTATCATGTTAGCGGGAAGATTGGAAATATTCCCAATGTTAATATTGTTTCTTCCACATACATGGAAAAAAAGTTATTAAAAAGGAAGGTTTATTATGAACAAATTATTCCGTGCTTTAATCGGTTTTTCCTCGCTAGGCGTTTTAATTGCCTTTGCTTTTATGCCGGTCATAACACTTTTTGGCGATTCCATTACCTTTCGCAATATAATTGAACTAACCATCGAAGTAGTTAAAGACAAAGTTTGGGAAAGCTTAGCCTTCTTCGGGTTATTTGCCCTATTGGTGGGAATACCGGTTTTATGTTTCCTTATTTTAGCGATTGTCCATCTTTTTAAGTTATTGGCCAAACCTCAAAAAATCCGCGTGGGTAACCAAGTCTTTACCGCTTTGTTTTTCTTGTTGTTTTTAATCTTTTTGCCAAAACTATTAGGGCTCCTACCAGATACCGCACCGGATTGGTTTCCAGAAGAAGTGTATGGGTACTTGTTGATTTTTAAAAACAACCAAGATATGTTTCAATTTGGTCCCATTCTTTTTATTGCGATTGGTGCATGCGTTGTGATTTTCCTTTTCAAAATCTTTGGCAATGTTTCTTTGAAAGCCGCCTATAAAGCTGCCGGCGGAATAACCAGCGACCGAAACGATTTCAATCAAATGAATTACTGTAGCAATTGTGGCAACACGGTTTCCTCAAACGATCGTTTCTGCAAACGTTGTGGAGAAAGAATTTAAAAAGAATAAAGTCATTTTTTTGATATTAAATGTGGAATTTTATTTGAATTAATTATGATTATATTTCAACATCGTGTCCAAAAAACGAAAAAATTTGGGCACGTTGTTAAAATGTGCACAATTTTTATTGAAAAACAAAATTAGATTTTTATAGGAGTATTGCCCAAAAGCAATTTAATTGTAAGGGATTCCAACCAAATGGTTAAGGATTATCGAAACAAGGTTTTCCCATTTGTTCCTTTCTGCCAGGGTTAGGAAAAAGAATTTAGGAAAAGCAAAAGAAAAAATGAGCTGTTTTGATAGCTCATTTTCTTTTCTTGCTTGCACTTTCCAAAATGGTATTCAATTCATTTTGCGGAAAATAATATTCGTTTCCGCAGAAATGGCAAATGGTTCTGGCTTCTTTGTCTTCTTCAATCATCTGTTTTATTTCTTCGGCTCCTAATGAGAGAATACCTCTGGCAAAACGTTCTTTTGAACAAGAACATTTAAATTCTAGAGGAAGGGTTTCGATTATAGTAGTCGTTTCGTCGCCAATAAGTTTGGCGATTTGCTCGATTGTATTACCTTGGCTTAAAAGTTTTGACATCGGTGGAAGTTGTTTAATCTTTTCTTCAAGCTTTTCTATTACTTCCTCCGAAGCATTAGGCAATAACTGCACCATAAACCCCCCCGCATGAATCGCTCGCGAATCTTCGTCAACCAATACCCCTAAAGAAACCGCCGAAGGGATTTGTTCGCTGATGTTAAAGTAATAAGCAAAGTCTTCGGCAATCTCCCCCGAAATAATCGGAACGGTGCCGATAAACGGTTCTTTGAGTTTTAGGTCTTTAATGACGCTGATAAACCCGCGGTTTCCCACGGTGTTGCGAACATCGAGTTTGTGCGTATCCGGGTTTTCGAAATGGCAATGAGGGTTTTGCGAGTAAGCTCTAACTTCCCCTTTAGGGTTGGCATCTACCATGATTAGGCCGATAGGGCCGTTTCCTTCAACTTTCACGGTTACGCTTTCGTTGCCCTTTAAGGTACTGCCAATCATGGCGCCGACTGTCAAGACACGGCCCATTGCGGCGAGGGCACTCGGGAAATAGTTTAACCGATCGCCGATTTCGTTGATGATATCTTTGGTGTTTGCCACATATATTCGCACCGCTTGGCTGTAAGAAAGGCATTTAATTAACAAATCGCTCATAGTGATCTCCCTAGTATTATTATGTGCCGAAAAATAATTGTTATTAAAATAGATAAAATCAATCTATGCAGTGTTATTCTTCGGTCGATTCGATATTATGGAAAATGTCTTGAATATCTTCGATTTCGTCCAAAAGCGTCATTAAACGTTCAAACATTTTTTTGTCTTTTTCATCCGTTAATGTAACGTAAACTTGGGGAATCCAAGCAATTTGGTCTTCTAAAAATTCAAGATCGGGTTTTAAGTCAAGCAAGGTTTGTTTTACTTTGGCATATTCGGTAACCGGCGCAAAAACAGTGATTAGTCCTTCTTCCTCTTTAATTTCGGTGACATCGCAATCCGCCATGATCAATCCATCCAAAACTTCGTCTTCCGTTAAACCTTCGAAAGAAAAAGCGGCAAAATTGTTGAACATATGGATAACGCTGCCGTTTACGCCGAGTTTACAGTTCGATTTTGAAAAAGCGGTTCTGACATCGATATATGTCCGATTCGGATTATCCGTTTCGCATTCGATAATAAACATCGAGTTGTTTGGTCCGAATCCTTCGTAACGGACCGGAATGTAAGCTTCAACACCCACGCCTTGGGCTTTTTCAATCGCCCGTTTAATGACATCGGCAGAGACTTTTTCGCTTTTGGCTTTTTCGATTTCTTTCTTTAATGCTTGATTTAATTCGGGATCAGGAATTCCGGATTTTGCGGCGAGATAAATTGAACGCCCATATTTGTTGTTTAATTTGCTTTTTGCAGCTGCCGTTTTAGCCATCGCTGCTTTTCTAACTTCATACGCTCTTCCCATATTTCCATCTCCTTTTTGGGTTTTTTGCTTGTTTATTATACCACATGTTCACTAGGTTTGGGAAAAAAACGTTAAGAAACCACTAAAGATATCAAAACCTTATTTTTTAAAAAACAAATTTAACCTCCGTAAAATTAGAGTAAAAAGCATATCAAATAAGGAAAAAAAATTTTAAAAATGTATTATAATAAGAATATCGCAATAAACAGACTTTGAATGATAGGAGACGAAAAAAAAGATGATTTATTTAAAGAATATTAGTAAGGAATATTATGTCGGAAGTCAAGTAATCAAAGCATTAAAAAACATTAATTTATCATTTCAAAGCAGTGAATTTGTGGCAATATTAGGCCCAAGCGGCTGCGGAAAAACTACGCTTCTTAATATTTTGGGTGGTCTCGACCGTTACACATCGGGCGACCTTATTATCAACGGGAAATCGACAAGCCATTTTCACGGTTCCGATTGGGATGCCTATCGCAATCGTTCGGTAGGATTTGTTTTTCAAAACTACTATTTAATTCCGCATTTATCCGTGCAGAAAAACGTGGAACTTGCTTTGACTTTAGCGGGCGTATCCAAAAAAGAACGGAAAGACCGTGCTTTAGAAGCATTGAAGAAAGTGGGTCTGTCGGACCAAGCCCATAAACGTCCCAACCAGCTTTCGGGCGGACAAATGCAACGCGTCAGCATTGCGAGAGCCCTAATCAACAATCCGGAAATTATTTTGGCAGATGAACCGACCGGTGCATTGGATTCCAAAACTAGCAGGCAAATCGTCGATTTGCTTAAAGACATTTCCAAAGAACGTTTGGTTGTGATGGTCACCCATAACGAACAATTGGCCAATGACTATGCCACGCGCATTATCCGTCTTTTTGACGGCGAGATTACCAGGGATACCGAAAATCCTTTGGCGGAAATAAAAGAAACCCAAAAAGGACCGGGGGAAAAAACCTCGATGTCCTTGTTTACCGCTCTTACTTTATCGGGCGCAAATCTTTGGACGAAAAAAATGCGAACTATTTTGACGGCGTTTGCTGCAAGTATCGGTATTATTGGAATAGCGTTGATTCTGGGAATATCCAGCGGTTTGAGCGACTATATCGACCAAGCCCAGCTTGATACGCTGGCGAACTTTCCTTTATCGATTTCCCAACAAATTACTTTGACTGAAGAAGACATGACCCCAAATACCAATCAATGGGTGCCTTTTCCCGCTGAAGAAAAGGTTTATCCGTACCATAGAACGCAAAACTATACCTATATCAACAACATCTCGTTAGAGTTTGAAGAATATATCAATCAGCTTGATCCGAGTTTATATAATGTGATTACCTTTAGAAGACAGTTTTACTTTTATTTGATGACCGTAAAAAATGATGATTACCGTTTTGTTTCTTCTTATTCCTTGCGTTTTCAAGAACTTTTAAACAACGACGAATATATGCAAAACGAATATCAAGTTGTTTCGGGTAAATATCCCACCAATTATGACGAAATCGCCTTGGTGGTAGACCGTTACAACCGAATTCCTACCACGGTTCTTGATGCCTTAGGAATGGATTACCTAACGGAGTATTATTCTTTTAACGATATTTTGGGAAGAGAAATCAAATTTATCCCCAATGATGTTCGTTATGGGAAAGATGATGATGGCACCTTCTATTACCGGAGTTCATCACAAGCATTGTATGAAGATGAACGAAACATTACCTTGAAAATAACTGGCATCTTACGAATGTATCCGGAAACTTCCACGAGTTTCTTAAGCAACGGCATCGCCTACCCTAAAACTTTAACCGATAAAATCTTAGAAATCAACGGCGAATCGGAAATCGTTAAAAAACAATTGGAATACGGGCTTGACAGGGACGTCTTTACGGGCGAACCTTTTAAAGACGAAACAACGCCAACCGGAACCATTACTGCCGAATACAAATACCAAAATCAATTGATAATGATTTGTGGGCAAAAGAGTGCTTCCGATATTCTGATTTTCCCCAAAACCTTCGAAAGTAAAAATTTAATTAAAGCTCACTTAGATGCATACAACGAAGGAAGAGAAGATAAAATCTTGTATTCGGACCGTTCCGAGTCGCTATCCAAAACCATTGGGCGGGTTGTCTCCACCGTTACGCTCGTCCTAGTTGCTTTTTCCAGCGTTTCTCTTTTTGTTTCCTCTATCATGATCGGAATTATCACCTATATATCAGTTATCGAAAGAATCAAGGAAATCGGATTGCTTCGAAGCTTGGGAGCAAGAAAAAAAGATATCTCCAGGGTGTTTATAGCCGAAACGATGTTGATTGGTTTTGTTGCGGGGCTATTGGGAATGGTTATTGCCTATATCGCCACTTTCCCGATAAACCAGGTAATCGAAAAACAAACCGAAGTTGCTAATGTGGCGCAAATCAGACCACTCCATGCTATAATCTTAATTGGCCTCAGCATGTTGCTTACGGTCATTGCCGGATTTATTCCGTCGCGCATTGCCTCGAAAAAAGATCCTGTGGTGGCTTTAAGAACCGAATAAAGGAGAGCATTATGAATATTTATCAAGACTATACCAATTACATGAAAGAGTTTCGCCCCTTGATTAAGCAAATGGAAGCGACAAACTCGCCGATTTTAATTACTTTCAAAGATGTGATTTCGGTAAACGATCATATCTGTAAACTCGTTGAACAAAACGAAAAGGTCGATGAAGAACTGGCAGACATCTTTGAAATAGGTTTTGGGTTTTTGACAAATACCTTGGAAGATTTGAAGGTTTATTATAATGATTATTTTAAGAAAAACATTTTGGAGCTCAATCACTATGCTCCGTTGATTCTGTACCATATTTATTTGGACGATTTCAAATGGCATTTGTTGAACAAAGAAGAAATGAACGAAGAACGTTCCAAAGTAATCGATCGCATAGAAAGCGAAATCGATTCGATTTTAGTTGGACGGGGACCGTTCAATCATGAATTAATCGATTCCTACGAAGAAGAGATTCGCAACATCACGCCTTTCAGGGATGATTTTCATGCGGTGTACACGGTGTTTTCGATGATTGCGGAAGAATTGAACATATTTTAGGCAGGTGTAAAGATGAAAAAACTCAATTTCAAAAACGACTACAGCAACATCGCCCATCGGCTTGTGTTGGAACGCTTAAAAGAATATATGGATACAAGTTTCAACGGTTATGGTTTGGATGAAGCAAGCGAAAAAGCAAAACGAACGGTTAAGGATTTAATTCAAACCGAGGCCGATATCCATTTCTTAATCGGCGGAACCTCCGCCAACAAAATCGCCATTGCCCATGCTTTAAGACCATATGAAGCGGTGATTGCGGTGGAAAGCGGTCACATTGCGGTTCATGAAACCGGCGCCATCGAACAAAGCGGTCATAAGATTTTAACCGTAAAACCGGTGATGGGAAAGATCACTCCAAAGGATATTCAAAACACGGTGGATGCGCATTATGATGAGCATGGCGTTGTGCCAAGACTTGTTTATATCTCCAATGCCACCGAAATCGGCACCATATACACCAAAGATGAGTTAACCAAAATAGCCAAGGTATGCAAGGAAAACAATTTATATTTTTATATTGACGGCGCTCGCTTAAGCAATGCTTTGGTTGCCCAAAACAACGATTTGACTTTACCGGAAATTGCCTCCCTAACGGATATGTTCACCATCGGGGGAACGAAGAACGGTCTTTTAATGGGCGAAGTTTTGATTGTAACCAATCCGGAGTTGAAACCATTTGTTCGCCATTCCATTAAGCAAAACGGGGGCATGTTGGCGAAAGGCTTTTTGTTGGGCCTGCAATTTCAAGTTTTCTTTGAAGATAATTTATTCCTGAAACTCGCAAGCCACGCCAATAACCTGGCCTTAAAACTTCAGGAAAAACTAATTGCCATGGGTTATGAATTGGCTGGCGTTTCCGAAACCAATCAGCTCTTTGTAAACATCTCTTTTGCCAAGTACGATTATTTAAAAGACCTTTGCGCATTTGAAGTATGGAACAAAACCAAGGATAAAGTTACGGTAAGATTTGTCACGTCCTTTGCCACCAAAGAAGAAGACGTAGACAAACTGCTTGAACTTTTAAAAAACTAAAACTTTTTTTCAAAACAAGTTCTGTGGAAAAGGGACTTGTTTTTTGTTTTTAAAAAAATAAAAACCCTTTTTTAAGGGTTGGAAGTTTAAAGGATTTGCAGCAGTGATAAGATTCCCAAAATTATGAAAAAAATTCCCGAATAAATTTCGGCGTGTTCAACGCCTTTTAAATAACAACGCGCGGTCTTAATGGACAAGAAAGCCAGCCCCCCCGCAATCAATCCGAAAATAGCAGCACCGAGAATGATATTGTAAGTACCGGAAAAGCCGAGGCTAAGTCCTACCATGATGCTGTCGATGCTGACGGAAAATGATAGTAAGGTGATATCGATGATACTTACGATAAAAGCTTTTACCGCTTTTTCCCGGTGGAGGATATTGAAAAATCCCATGACGATGAATATTCCTCCCGCTATATATGATCCGAATGCCGCAATCTTAGCACTTTGGGGCAGATTCACAATGGCTCTGGTTAAAAAGTAAGCTGTTAACGGAAATATAATGTGAAAAGCACCGATAATAAAAGGGGTAAATAACACAGCTTGAACATTTCTTCTTTTATTGCATCCAATCGCAAGGCAGGAAAAGAAGGCATCGATACTTAAACCGATGCCTATCAATATATAGGATATAATTGATTTGATCATGACCGAGATCTCATGTGCGGAAACAATAGGACATCGCGAATGGAGTCGGTTTGCGTAAGCAACATAATGAGACGGTCGATGCCAATACCAATTCCCCCTGTTGGCGGCATTCCATATTCAAGCGCTTCGACGAAGTCAATATCCATTTCGGAAGCTTCGTCGTTTCCGAGTTCTTTTTCTTTTAATTGCGCAAGGAATCGTTCGCGTTGATCGATTGGGTCATTTAATTCCGTAAAGGCGTTGGCGTATTCGCGGTTATTGATGAAAAGCTCAAAGCGATCGGTAAAACGTGGGTCTTGGGCATTCTTTTTGGCCAGTGGCGAGATTTCTATCGGATGTCCATAAACAAAGGTCGGTTGGATAATCGTGCCTTCCACGTATTTTTCGAAAAATAAATTGATAATGTGACCGATCGCTTTTTGATGAATCGGAACGTGTATTTCATGCTTTTTGGCTAGTTCCAAGGCTTCGTCCAAATCGGTGACTTTAAAGAAATCAATGCCGGTTGCTTGTTTGATTCCGTCAACCATATGAAGACGGGCAAATGGTGCTTTAAGGGAAATGGTATGTTCTTGGTATTCGATTTCCGTTGTGCCGTGAATTTTAAGCGCCAAGTGTTCAAAAAGCGATTCTGCAAGTTCCATCATATCTTCGATATCGCCATAAGCAAGATACGCTTCGACGGTGGTAAATTCCGGATTATGATTGGAATCCATTCCCTCGTTTCTGAAAAGCCGTCCGATTTCGTACACAGCTTCCATGCCGCCTACAATCAAGCGCTTCAAAGGAAGTTCGGTGGCAATGCGCAGGTAAAAATCCATGTCCAAAGTGTTGTGATGGGTAACGAACGGCCGGGCCGCAGCACCGCCCAAAATTGGCGTAAGTACCGGTGTTTCTACTTCAACATAACCTCTTTCGTCGAAAAATCGTTGAATTTCGCGAATGATTTTCGGTCTAGCAAAAGCAATTCGGCGCGATTCTTCGTTCATGATTAAATCGACGTAGCGTCTTCTTCGCGCTTCTTCTTTATCTTGAAGACCGTGAAACTTTTCCGGTAACGGTCTTAACGCTTTGGTTAAGTGAGTATAAGATGTTGCTTTAACGCTTAGTTCTCCCATGTCGGTACGCATGACGTAACCGCCAATGCCTACGATATCGCCGAGATCGGCTGTTTTGAACAAATCGTATGTTTCTTCGCCCAAAACGTCATATCGACAATAGATTTGGATTTGTCCAAAGCGGTCTTGAATATGCATGAAGCCGACTTTACCCTTGATGCGTTTAGTCATTATCCGTCCTGCTATTTTCACGAACGCATTGATTTCGGCTAATTCTTCTTTTGTTTTGTTTTGGTACTCAGATTTCAATTTTTGCGAGTTAGAAGTTCTGACAAATCTTTGGCCAAATGGGTCAACTCCCTTTGTTCGCAAATCTTCCATTTTTTTGCGACGAACAATTTCCTGTTCCGTTAAATTAATTTGTTCCATCTACAAACCTCTTTTCTAAAACCATTATTATTATTTATGCTTCTTATTATACCATATTTTTTAAAAACTTTTGAGCAAAATGAAAAAATAAAGCTAGATACATAAAACCAGTCTTCTTTGAATATATGTATATTAAAGAGGTGGAGTTATGAACTACGAGAAAATGGATAGCGCAACCCAGGAAATAACTTTAAAAGAACGAAAAAAACTGGAAATAACCGGTGTCAAAAAAATTGAAAGTTTAAATAGCGAGCAGTTTTATATCCTTACAACCTTAGGGGATATGTTGGTAAGAGGAAGCGACTTGGAAATGCAACATTTGGATGTCGATAAAGGACTGCTCTGGATTAAGGGGTTTGTTTATTCAATCGAATATGTCGATAACCTCAAAAGCAAAAAAGAGAAAAACAGTTTAATGGGAAAACTGTTTAAATGATACCACCGTTAATCGATGAAGTAAAAATCATTTTTTATCTGATTCTTTACGGCATCTTCCTTTTATCGACTTATGATATTGTTTTGTTTATCACCCGAAGGTTGAAAAAGCTTTACCGGATAATTGGACACATTGCCTTTTTCATCGCTGTGGTTGTTGTCACAATCAAATTTACTTATTCTTTGCATCATGGTTATATCCCAATTATTTTCCCTATCTTTCTCTTACTTGGGGGAGGGATTTATCTCTTTTTATTAAAAAAGCAAATGGTAAAAGGGTTGGAACAACTTTTAATACTTTGGGGTTTTCTCAAAAAACCGCTTAAAAAAGCAATTGTTTATTTATTTTATCCCCAAGAAACTTTACGCATTTTGGGTTACCCCTTCCGAAAGATGAAGGAAACCTGGCGTTTATTTTTCCGAAAAACAAGCAAAGAAACTGGTTCCGATTAAATTATAAGCGAACCTGTTTTTTATTTTTGGCGTTAATATGGGATGCGAAAAGCCCCGAAATAGGATAAAAGATAAAAATTGGCAAAGAATATATTATCAAAACGGTTTACAAAATGAAAAAAATGTCGTATAATATTAAAGCGATTTAGGAATGTCATAAATCGTTTATTGGAGGGGTAGCGAAGTGGCTAAACGCGGTGGACTGTAAATCCACTCTCTCAGAGTTCGATGGTTCGAATCCGTCCCCCTCCACCATCAAGTAGGGCTATAGCCAAGCGGTAAGGCAACGGACTTTGACTCCGTCATTTCAATGGTTCGAATCCATTTAGCCCTACCATTCTTGAGTCGATACTGCAGGTTAAGTCTTAACCTGTTTTTTTATTTTTTGTTTATTCTCGACATTTTTTCAAGAAATAGGTATAATAATATTGATTGGAGGACAAGTATGACGCAAACGGAATACCTTCTTCTTTTGGAAGAAGAACTTAAATTGTTACCTCAAAAAGATCGCAAAGAAGTCATTGCCTATTATCGGGAAAAAATCAATACTGCTTTGGATTACGGCGAAAAAGAAGAAAAGATTATTGAACGGTTGCCAAATCCCCAACAAGTTGCCAAGGAAGTATATGCAAGCAAAGGCACGCTTTATTTCATCAAAAGAAAGAAAATTCAGCGCAGGAAAGATCTCGTCAGTGCTTGTTTCAGCAGTCTTATTTTAGTTTTTCTTTTGCTTGTTGCATTTAGCGTAACGGCTTTTATTTTCTTTCTCATCAACAACAAATTCCATATGATGGCAAACTTCTTAAAAGCGGGACCGGTGGAATGGGTTTTGACGGAAAGCTTTTTGCTAGTGTATATATTATTGTCAATAATCGTTTTATTATTTGGTTATGATTTGGTCATCATTGTGGCCAATCCCTTGATTGACAACATCCGCGCTCTTTCCCCAAAAACCTTTCATTTCGATGCCATCGGTTTTAATTTCCGTTCGTTCTTTGCCAAGATATTCAAAAAGAAAAAAGTGTTGGAGAATAGTTTTTTTATTTTGGTTGCCATCTTCATCGCTCTCGGTGTTATCGGTTTTATCAACAAAACATATATATACCGAGCTATGACCAATACGCCGCTATATGAAGAAAAGCATATTGTTCAAGCCGAAGAAATCGAAAAAATCGTTATTGACGATTATCATGCAACCTTAAAGTTTGAATTTACTGATGAAGAAAAAATAACCATTGCTCATAAATATGAATTTGACCGAAACCTCCAAATTACCGTGGATAACGGAATTGCCAAAGTAACGACCGAACCAACCAAAACTTACGATTTGTTGGGTATCATCACCGAACCGATTCATGTGATTACTGTTTTGATTCCCGAAACAAAAGTTTTAGATTTGGATATTACCTTGGAAAAAGGAACCCTTTCTTTTAACAAGGTGGTTATAAACGAAGCAATAATCGCATTTAATTTTGGCGATATATTATTTAACGGTTTAAACGCCCAAGCAATCGGTTTAACGCTCGACAATGTCAATTGGATTAGCGAAAAAAGCCAAATTGACGATTTAAATATTCACTCCCGCCGCGGTCTGATCAAATCCATGAAAGATGAAATAGACTCCATGACGGTTGAGACTTACAATGCAGGGGTGGGAATTGTGGAATCACAAATCAACCATTTAGCGATTGATAGCGAAACATCCACGATAGCTTTGGAAAAACATTCCGGGAATCATTTGGAAACGCGTCTTAGTACCGGAACCATTAGTTTAAATCAAGTAAATATGCTTGGCGATATTTCAATAAAAACCGAATATAAAGGAATCGTTAAACTAAACGATATTGTTTCCAACAGTTTGATATTGAATGTCGCCTTGGGACAAGTTGTGGGATCCAAATTGAACACCAATCTTTCCAACACCGAAGGAAATGCTGCAGCACTGCTTTTCGATAACCTGCAAGGCAAAGCGGCTTTATTCAACAAAGATTCGGAAACCGAAATTATACAGTCCCATTTAAGTGAACTGAAATTAATCACAAACGAAAAAACAACCAAGATTTACGATGCTTGGGTTGACTTTGGTGAGATCAAAGTAACTTCGGGTATCTGCGAAATCGCTAACCTTTATGGCAAAAAACTCTCTCTGAATATGGATGGAACATACTTAAAGTTTATTAACGACGATGAAACGAAGTCCTTCGAAGAAATAACTAAAATTTTGTCAAATGGCGCAACCGAAGAGATTCAAGGTGTTAGCGCGGAAAGGTGGAGTTAAAGTGAAAAACATCATTACCTTTATTGTTATGGTTGTGGGCTTTATCATGTTTATTGGTTTATATGTGATAACCATCACGGTTCCGGAAACCTTGGGAGATATCTTGGTGGTTGTGGGGAGTTATATATCGGTATTGTTCTTTGGCTACGGAATCACCTACTTTGCCATGTTGTTGGGAAAACCACTTCGTCAACACGATGAAAAAATCTACCTGGCAATCAAAGCGGAAAAACGCCGTCAAAAAGAACACCTGGAATTAATTGCTTCGGAAAACTACGTTAGCCGCTATGTATTAAATGTAACCGGTTCGATTTTGACCAACAAATATGCTGAAGGTTATCCGGGCAAACGCTATTACGGGGGTTGCGAAAACGTTGATACCATTGAGTTGATCGCTATCGAACGCGCCAAACAATTGTTTAGGGCAAAGTTTGCCAATGTCCAACCCCACTCCGGTTCCCAAGCCAATTCCGCCGCTTACCGATCTCTTCTCAACATTGGGGATACGGTTTTGGGCATGAGTTTGGAAGACGGCGGTCACTTGACCCACGGCCATAAAATGAGTTTTTCCGGTCAAGATTATGTGTTTTATTCTTACCATGTAAACGAAGAAGGCTATATCGATTACGACAAAGTGTTGGAAATCGCCAAAGAAGTAAAACCGAAACTGATTGTTGCGGGGGCAAGCGCCTACCCAAGAAAAATTGATTTTGCCAGGTTTCGAGAAATAGCTGACGAAGTAGGAGCTTATCTAATGGTCGACATGGCACATATCGCAGGGCTCGTGGCAACGGGACATCATCAAAACCCGATTGATTATGCCCATATCGTCACTTCGACAACCCACAAAACCCTAAGAGGTCCGAGGGGCGGAATCATTCTGACCAACGATGAGAAAATTGCCAAGAAAATTAATCAAATGGTTTTCCCGGGCATTCAAGGCGGACCATTGATGCATGTGATTGCGGGAAAAGCGGTAGCTTTCTTGGAAGCAATGCAACCGGAATTTAAAGAATATATCAATCAAGTGGTAAGGAACGCTAAAGTCTTAGCCGACGAACTTAAAATTCGCGGTTACCGTTTGATTAGCAGCGGAACCGACAATCATTTAATTTTGGTTGATGTCAAATCCAAAACTGGTTTAACCGGCAAAGAGTGCGAAGCGCTTTTAGAAAAAGTCAACATCACCTGCAATAAAAACACCATCCCTCGGGATAGCGAAAAACCGGCTTATGCGAGCGGTATCAGACTCGGCACTCCGGCTATAACCACCAGAGGAATGAAAGAAAAAGAAATGATCGAAATTGCGGGGATGATTGACGAAGTGCTTTCCAATGCAAATGATGAAACACTTCACATGAATGTCAAAAAATGGGTCGTTAAACTAGCCCAAAAATACCCAATTTATCCGCGCTTCGAACATATTGAATAAACAATACAAAAAGGCAAAATGACCTATAAGTCATCTTGCCTTTTTTTTACGAAGCCAGAATTATTGATTCCTGCTTAGGTAAAAAAACAAGCCCATTGGTTTTTTACCAATATACTATTGGTGAAAAGGGGTTGATGTTGAGTGTCGTATGGGTATTACTGCTATTACCGAAACCGCAGTTTCTGGATTGCTTTAGTGATATTGCTTTTAATCTTTTTAATTGTATTAATCAATCACGATTATAAACCCCAGTGTGAAGACCAAGAAAAGGATTAACCAAGAATTTATTTAACGATTATATTATCCAAAACGACTTGGTTCTTTTTGTCCAGCATTGACCACTTAAACAGGGCTATTGAATTTTTGGTTAATAAAGTCTTTAAAGTTTCTAACAATATTATTGAGTTTGGGCAATGATAGATATTATTTTGATTAAAACCTTCTTTTAACAAATAATCGCCGATTGTTTTTGCTTTGGTATCTTGGGTAACCAAGATATCTATTTTATTTTTCCAAAGCATTTTGGCAATTTTTTGGTATGATTCGTTTTCATGAGTGCCTAAATAGGAAATCCTTCCGATAACCGCTATTTTTCGCTTGTTTATTCCCAAATCTTTCAAAACCTTAATTGCGGCGGCCATGGAAGTAGGGTTGGAACTCCAAGTGTCGTCTAATATGATACTGTCATTAATGCCCTTTTTAGGTTCGATATGGCTTCGAATAGGTTTGTATTGAGCCAAATAGGTTACAATGTCTTTCATTCTTAAACCCAAAACCGTCAAAGCGACAATCGCCCCCAGCGCATTATAAACAGTGTGAAGACCAAGACCTTGAACATTAAAAAAGTAGTTTTGCTTATGATAATGCAAAGTAAAAGTCATGCTTTGTTTTTGATATGCTATATGAGATGCGCTAAAGTCCGAAGGGTTGTTAATGCCGAAGGTAACAATCCTGCCTTTAAAGCGGCTCGTATCGATTTGTTTGATGTAATCGTCGTCGTTATTGACAATGAGAATTCCTTCGTTGTTTAAGCCCGTTAAGAGCTCCGCTTTGGCCCGGATATATGACTCATGGTTTTCGAAATTATTCAAGTGGTCAATTCCGATTGTGGTGATAATGCCGATTTGGGGTTTAAATAGTTCGCAAGTCTGAAGGATGTGCCCCGCGTGGGTCAGTGCGGTTTCCAGCACCAGATATTTGGTGGAATCGTCAATTTGCATTAAATAATCGTTGTGGCGGCGGATACCGTTTTTGCTTTGGTAAGTGGCAACTATCGGACCCTTTTTTCGCAATGCTTGGGCAATCATTTCCTTGGTGGTCGTTTTCCCACAAGTCCCCGTTACCGCTATTGTTTTTAAATTAAACATTCCTCGGTAAAATTTAACAAAATTAGCATAGGCATGTTGCACATTAGGGACAAAAAAGCAAATTTCTTCAGGAATGGTATTTTTAATTAAGGGTTGGTCCGTAACGATGTAACAGTGGTCAAGACGCTTTAATCTTTTCAAGTCTACGGAACGTTCTTTGTTTAAGTGAAAAATAACCGTATGGTTTTGAATTCTTTTGATATTGTCTCCCACATAATGAATTAATACCTGAGGGGATGGTTCCTTGATTCCAACGGCTTTCAAAATTGTCGACAAACTTAATGGTTTCACTTATTCTTCCTTTCCGAAAGTAGTTTCTGGGTTGCTAAAAAGATGGCATAATTGACCGTGTTAAACCCCGTAAAGACTTCGATAAATACGTGTCCCGGGCGCCAGTTTACTTCATAAATCCAAATGTTGTGGTTTTCGTCTAAGCCGACATCGACTCCCAGTTCGTCAAATTTGTAAGGGTAGAGGGAATCGAACAAATCGCCGAAACTTGAAGCAAAGTCATTGATTTTGTTTTGCAATTCATTGGACTTGGGACCAAAATAAAGATCCATAAAAACGTCGTATTTTATCATTTGCGAGCCTTGGGAAAGATTGGTAATCACCGCTTTTTTATTGCCGATGCGCGGAACGATGTAAGTTACGGTCCAAATGCCCTTGCGGTTTTTTTGCAAATGAATCCGAAAATCGAACGGTTCGCCCGTGGGGAGTTTGCTGGAAATGTATTTTTGGACGAGTTGTTTGAAATCGGTGGTAAAAACCAAATCCCCTAATTCTTTTTCGGACAGTTCTTTTGTTTCTCTATCCTTTGTCAACAAGTAGCGTTTGCCCACTTTGGCAATTTTAACGACGTTGTTGCCGTGATGGCTCCGTGTCGGTTTAACGATGACTTCCGAGTGGGTATTTAAAAAGGAAATCAAATCTTCCTTTTTATTTAGGAGCTGATAGGGAATAACGTGTTTTTTCAGTTCGCTTGATTTTTTCAGTTTTTCATAGACAAAGTTTTTTGAACCCACTGGGTAACTGGTGAATGGTATGGTCTTTTTTAACGCGTTTTCAATTTGTTTTTGCCAAGACAAGGAAAAACTAACCGAATTGATGACTACATCGGGAAAAGGAAACCGTTTGTTAAGCCATTTTCCCTGATGGTAATATAGTCCATTAATGGTTTTATTTTTTAAATTTACTTCTCCCGGAGTAAAGTAAAACAGTTCAGCTCCCTCAAGCTTGGCGATAGCAGAATACAGATAAGCCCTTGACACCAGACTGGGGTTTTTACGGTTATGCAACATGCCAATCAAAATGGTTTTAGCTTCTATTTTTTAACACCTCTTACTTTCGCTACTATTCTATGAAGATTAAAAAAACCGGTATCGGCGAAACTAACAGAGTATTTTTTTAAAATGAGGGTAATATCACATGCTTATTAAAGATTACTTCATATTGTAAATTAGAGGTTGCAATTCTTTTGTAACCGTAAAAGGGGGCTAATAAAATCAAAACCATTGTCTTTTTGGGGACTATGAAATCAGGCTCAAGCCGCGATGCTTTGCGTGTAGCTAACGAAATGGGGTATGTTACTTGCCTGTTGACCAAAAACATGGACCACATCCAAAAGCGCGATGAGTTTCCCGAAGTAAGCATTATGTATTATGTCGATTTGGATTATCTGCCGGAAGTGCGTAATGCCATCATGACTTTGAAGGTGCAAAACCATGTCATTTATGCGATTGTCAGTTTTGTCGATCCTTACTGCGGGTTGGCGGCACAGCTTTCGGAAGAAAACCGTTTGGATAGTTTCACAGCTGCAGCTTTATACAAAATGGAGAATAAACTGATAACGCGGGAAGTGTTGGAAAACACTCCGTACAATCCCCGATATCTGGTTGTCAATTCCCAAAATCGAGATGCTGTGGAAAAAAGCATTGAAGCAATGCTTCCCGTTGTTTTAAAATATGTGGAATCGAACGGTTCAAGGGATGTTTATTTATGCAAAGGCAAAGAAGATTTTTGCCGATACTTAAGTACGCTTTTACGAAATTATCCCAGGGGCAATGTCTTGGTCGAAGAGTTGATTGACGGTCCGCAAGTCATCGTCGAAGTCCTGGTGAATAACGAAATAACTAACATTATTGCCATTATTGAACAAGAAATCCTCATTAACCAAAATCACTTTATCGTTACAGGCTATAATTTGGTAATTGATGACGAAACCGAAAAATACCAAAAACTGAAACAAGACGTCAAAACGATTGTCAAACAATTCGGTCTTAAACACGGACCGTGTCATTTGGAAATGCGCTATTTCGATAACGAGTGGAAAGTGATTGAAATTAATCCGCGGATTTCCGGTGGGGGGATGAATCAATTGTTGTTGATTGGACTTGGACTAAATTTGGTTAAAGAAACCATTAACCTTGCTTTGGAAGAAAAAGTGGATTTGGAACCAAAACAAAAAACCCCAACCTTCGCAAAATACCTCACCATTAAAAAAAGCGGTATCCTAGCGCGGATTACCGGCAAAAATCAAGTTATAGCTTCTCCGGGGGTTCAGTTTGTCTATATCAAACCGCGCCGGGGAAAGAAACTGTATCCGCCGCTTAATTTAGGAAACCGCTATGCCTATGTTATCGCCACGGGTGAGTCAAGCGAAGAAGCGAAAGAAAACGCGCATAAAGCATTGGAAAAGTTAAAATTTCATTTCTATTAAAAAAAGGATCAAAAGCGAAAAACTTTTGGTCCTTTTATGTTTATTTATCGGTAAAAAGAAGAAAGGTTAAAACGTCCCGGATATTATTTCCGGTGTAGCTCACAATATCGTCTGTCACGATTTGCGCTCCCGGATAAAAGGAAGCAAGATGAGCTTGTTGATGGTTTCTAAGAAATAGTTCGACTTTTACCGGATGTATTAAGTTTAGGAAGAAGAAATCTTTTCGTTTTAATTCCTTTAATTTATTTATACTTTTGATTGTCTCGGTTTTGATTTCTTCGCACACATCTTGTGGGTGCTTGCTTATGACCGCTCCGTGCAGACCTTTCTTGGTCGCAACGGTTAAAATATCGGGGTTTTCTTGTTTAACAAGATCGCAAAGTCCTTGATCGCCCGAAACCATGATTACGGGAACATTTAAAGAATTGGCAAAATATGCGTTTAGGTGGAATTCGCTTACTGGTTTGCCGTTTATCAAAATCTGATTGTGGCGAAGATTCATCGTGTGAGACAAAGGGTTTTCGTTTGACCTTGCCCGACTATGGTATCCGATAAAAATGCAAGCATTAAAGCTATGGTCAAGGCCCGCCAACATATCGCAAGGATGGTTTTCCCAACCGCGAATTATCTTTATTCCTTGAGGAAGTTTAGATAATATTAAGTTCCTGGCGCTGTCGTGAGCATCACGCACATAGATTTCCTCTACGCCCGCTTCCTGAAGACCCTCGATGCAGGCTATTGTTTCTTTGGTCATCTGGGTTTGAAATTGGTAGTAGGAACTATCTCCCGATTCCGTTTCTTTCCAATCGCAAATTCCGGCGACTCCTTCGATATCAACGCTAATATATACTTTCATAAAATCCCCCTTAAATTATTCCTCCTTTTTATTTTTCTTGCGATAAAGCAATTCTTCGCCGTTGATGCCCGGTGTGGTCATCTTATGCAAGTCGAGTATAATATTGGCTTCCATTTCCGTCAAATAGCGGTTTTCAAGTACAATGTCACGAACTGATTTGCCGGTTGCCATGGCTTCTTGAGCGATTTTAGCGGAAAGGTTGTAACCTAAGTGAGGAGAAAGAGCGGTAACAATAATCGGACTGTGTTCCACCACGTATGCGCAGTATTCGCTGTTAGCGGTTAGTCCCTCAATGGCTTTTTCCCTCAGGGTCCGTGCGGCTCTGCGAAGCGTGTTAAGCATTTCGAAAAGCGAATTAAAAATAACCGGTTCAAAAACATTTAATTCAAGCTGGCCGGCTTCCGCGGCTTTGGTAATTGTTACATCAAGTCCCATAATATAGAAGGCAACTTGATTGACAACTTCCGGGATAACCGGATTGAATTTGCCCGGCATAATGGAGGAACCCGGTTGCACTTTCGGCAAATTGATTTCTTGGAAAGCGCTGCTTGCCATAAGTCTTAAATCGTTGGCTGTTTTCGATAAATTGACCGCTAAGATTTTAAGCGCGGTACTCATGGCTAACAGTCCGTCCGGATGACGGGTCGAATCGATGAGGTTCTTGGCGCTTCTGAAATCTTCGCCGGTGTATTTGGCGATATATTGCACAACTTTTTTTATGTATTTCGGATTGGCATTCAGCCCGGTTCCGATTGCGGTGGCACCCATATTGATATCGCGCAAGCCAGCCATCGCTTGTTCGATTCGGCTGATGTCGCGTCCCAAAAGACTCGTCAGCGCTTCAAACATTTGTCCCAAGCGCATTGGCACGGCTTCTTGGAGATGGGTCCGTCCGAGTTTAAATACATCGCTAAACTCTACCATTTTTTCCAGATAAGCGTTTTGGAGTTTTTTTAATTCGACAATCAGTTTTTTGGTTTGGCGAATGGTGGCAATTTTTCCCGCCGTTGGAATGACATCGTTAGTGGATTGGCTGAAGTTTACATGATCCAACGGATGGACAAAATTGTATTTGCCTTTTTCCCCGCCCATCATTTCGTTGGCGCGGTTGGCTATTACTTCATTTGCGTTCATGTTCATGCTTGTGCCAGCTCCGCCTTGGATAACATCAGTTATAAATTGCCCGTGCAGACGGCCGTTTAAGATTTCGTCGCAGCTTAACATAATGGCTTTTGCGACTTCTTCGTCAAGCATACCGATATCTGCATTAGCTCGCGCGGCGGCCTTTTTGACAATCGCCAAGCCTTTTATCATTTGGCGGTTGATGCCGCGTTTGGTAATTTGAAAATTTTCTTTTGCGCGTAAGGTTTGAATACCGTAATACGCTTCTGCGGGGACTTTCATTTCCCCAAGTGAATCAGTTTCTATTCGGTAGCGCATATTAACCTACTTCCTTATGACATCTTCTTTAATGGCTTGTTTCTTGACGGCTTTGGCGATTACTTTGGCAACCCGTTTATCAAAAGGATTTGGGGTTAGATAATCGGAACGCAGTTCTTCGTCTTTGATGACATTTGCCAAAGCGTAAATGGCTGCTTCAATCATTCCGTCGGTAATCTTGGTTGCATGGGCGTCGATAGCGCCTTTAAACAATCCCGGAAAAGCTAAAACATTATTGATTTGGTTAGGCAAATCGCTTCGGCCCGTTGCATAGATTAAAGGTTCGCAAAGTTTGGCGTCTTCCATCGACAATTCCGGATTGGGATTGGCTAAGGCAAAAACTATCCGTCTTTTCATCGATTTGACCATTTCCGGCTTTAACAGATTTGCGACGCTTACTCCGATAAAGATATCTGCTTCCGTCATTAAATCTTCGAGTTTCGCATCTTCTTTGTCAAAAGAATCGATGATTCCTTCATTCAACATTTCTTTTACGACAAAGTTGTATCGATCGTATTTTGCTTTTGTTACCACGCCTTGGGCATTATAGGCATATAGCGTTTTGATGCCGAGTTTTTTTATCCTTCTGGCAATTGAAGAACCGGCTGCCCCGGTGCCCGATAACACAACGGTCAAATCGGATAAATTCATTTTATAAAGTCGGGATAAGTTTAGTAAAGCGGCCGATACCACAATCGATGTACCGTGTTGGTCATCGTGAAAAACCGGAATATCCAATTCTTCTTTTAATCGTCTTTCGATGGTAATGCATCTTGGCGCGCTGATGTCTTCCAAATTGATTCCCGCAAAATTCGGTGCCAAAATCTTAACCGTCCTAATGATTTCTTCGGTATCTTGAGTATCGAGACAAATCGGGACTGCTTCCACCCCTGCAAACGATTTAAACAACAAGCATTTGCCTTCCATGACGGGAAGCGCTCCCAGAGGACCGATGTTGCCCAAGCCTAAAACGGCGCTGCCGTCCGACACCACCGCTATCATTCTCCCTTTGCAGGTATATTCGTAGGCAAGGCTAGGGTCGTTTTTGATGGCAAGCGAACTATAAGCCACTCCCGGGGAATACAACAAGCTTAAATCTTCTTTTGATTTAACCTTGGCAACTGCCCCCATTTTTATTTTTCCTTGGTATTTTTTATGCAGTGCCAAAGATTGATTTTTTAAATCATCACTACTCATAAAGTAACCTCTTTTCGATAATATCATACCATAATATCGAAAAAAATAGGTAATTAAAACATAAAAATCAAGTATCGCTCATAAGTTAAAAAAATGTTTAATAAGATTAAGGGGGTAGATATTATGATCGTAAAAGTATCCAAAACAACCGGAGTGCATGGGGAATTAGCAATCAGCGGTTCGAAAAACGCCTCTTTGCCTGCGCTCTGCGCCAGCCTGCTAACCAAAGAGTGGCTTACCCTCGAAAACGTACCTTTAATCGACGATATATATAAAATGCTCGCTATTTTAAAAAGTATCGGATGCGAATATACGGTGGAAAACCATACGGTTCAAATCCGTTCGCCCAACCCGAACCACAAAGTATTGACCGAAGTGGTCGGAGATATTCGGGCTTCTTATTATTTAATGGGTGCCCTTTTATCCCGAAAGAAAAAAGTATTGATTGGATATCCCGGGGGCTGCAATTTAGGCAAACGCCCAATCGACTTTCATTTGAAAGCTTTTCACGATTTGGGATACAGAATAACCGAAGAAGAAAAGTTTTTGCATATTGTGTATAACGGAACAAAAAAACACCGCTTGCGTTTCGTCAAAGAAACCGTAGGCGGAACTATCAATGCGTTATTCGCCTCTTGCAGACTGGAAGGGGTTACGGTAATCGAAAATGCTTCCTTGGAACCGGAAGTAATTGACATCATCGAGTTGTTGAATAAAATGGGTGCGAAAATCGAAAAAAACGATAACCATGTAATAACCGTTACCGGAGTTAAAAAGTTAAAAGGCACAATGCACAAAGTCATTTTTGACCGAATGGAAGCGGGCAGTTATATGCTTCTGGCCTCAAGTCTTCCCAACAGCAACCTTACCATTTATCCGGTTGACGCAAGTTTGTTAAGAACCGTAATATCGGTTATCCGTTCCACCAAAACCAAAGTGAAAATCATGAACGATTCGATTAATATCGTCAGTACGGAAAACCTTCAACCGCTTAATGTTTTAATTGGTCCCTATCCTTTTTTCCCTACCGACCTTCAACAGATTTTATCAGCCATGCTTTTAAGAGCCCAAGGGAAATCGGTGATTGAAGATACGGTTTTTCCGGGACGCATCAGCCACATCAACGAACTTAAAAAACTGGGAGGAAATATTTATCTTGACGAACCCCAAAACAAAATCGTAATAAATAAAAGCGATTTAATCGGCGCCCGAGTAAAAGCGCACGATTTAAGATGCACTTTTGGTCTTATTGTGGCCGGAGGAATGGCAAATAACTCGACGATTGTGGAGAATGCGGAAAACGTGCTGAGGGGTTATGAAAACCCTATTCTTAAACTAAAATCCATTGGTTTCCTAATCGACGAAATCTAAATTGATAATAAAAAATGCATTTTCGTATGAAAATCTTTTTTTTATTGTTAAAATAATATTGAAAACAAGGAAAAATTTTTTTTGAGATTGCCTAAAAGAAGGGAAGTGATGGGCATGTCAATTACACCTGAAGTAATCAAAAATGTTGAATTGTCGATTACCATATTTAATTGGGCGGTGCTTGGTTCCTTTGTAATCGCTTTATTGATTGGCTTTATCAGAGGGATGAAAAAGTCAATATTTCGTTTTTTGACCAGAATAGTACCGCTGATTACATTGCTTTTGTTTATTGACCTGTTTGCCAAAATGGTTTTGACCTGGCAATTTCCGGGTTTTATCAATATTGAACTAGGCAATTCGGTACTTGATATCGTATCCAATTATGTTGCCAAAGAATTCAATAACGGTGTTTCGCTTGATCAAACGAGCGAAATGTACCAATTGGTACTTTCGCTGGGCATCAGCGTGTCACGCTTTATTGTCTTCTATATAGGGGTTGCGATATGTACGTTTATCGTAACGCCTTTATTGAATTTCATTTTGTTTATCATTCGTAAAATCTTCGAGCGTCCAAGTTATGGACCGGACGGTCGAGTTGAGAAACCAAAGAAAAACATCTTGTCCCGTCTGATTGGAATGGGGCTCGGCGGCTTGCAATATGTGCTGGTCTTCTTGATTATTACTTTGCCGCTCTTTGGTTCGGTTTCGCTTTTAATGGATTTGAAAGAAGAAATGATGGACAGCTTCGACACCACGTTGGTCAACCAAACAAGCGAAGTGTTAGTCAATGAAAACGAACAAAACAAAGAGCAACTTGAAAATGCCTTTAAAGTTTTGGAAC
Organism: Acholeplasmataceae bacterium; assembly: GCA_012838545.1. Taxonomy (GTDB): domain Bacteria; phylum Bacillota_I; class Bacilli_A; order ML615J-28; family CAG-313; genus UBA1427. The sequence goes on along the minus strand of DUPC01000046.1, from coordinate 7,559 downwards.
AATTCGACCGAATTACGATTAGGAGAATTTTGAATCGTTTCGGCAGCAAAGACAAACCGCTTGACGCTTTGTATTTTGGCTACCTAACGCGCGTTAAAACCAAACAGGGGACCATCAATTTTGTTTATTTGATTGACGATGTAAAAACAACATTAAATGTCTTAAACCAATACCGTAAAGACGGTGAAATTGATATTTCGGAGTTGATTATCAACGAAAAAGAAGCCTTGTTTGATTTGATAATCAAACATGATTTTCTTCCGATGTTCGCTCCCGCCCTTATCGAATACCTTGATGCCAACGATTTGTTGGACGAAAACGATATCGATATCGAAGCTCTGAAACAAATCGATTGGGAAAAAGAAAACGAAGCCATAGCTTTAATCTTGAATAAAATAGCCAATTTGTTGGAAGTCGGCGAATTTGACTTTGATGATCTGGCCAAGAGTTTGACAATCCCCGCGCTTGACGATGCGATGGAAGAACTCGGTAAAGCCATTGCCAAATCAGAGCTTATTTCCCAACTTGGCGCAAGTTTCCTTTACGAAGAACTCAGCAAAGCTTTGACGGAATTCGGCACCGAAGAAGGAGTCGACGTAACCGTTTTGATTGAACTTGCCGATTTAAGAAATATGTCTGAAGATGATTGGGGCAAAAACTTTAAAACCATTTCCAACATCGTCAGAGCTGCTTATGAATTGGGTTTGTTTGAAGAATCGGATCAAATTGATTTCACCAAAGAAGATGCCCTTAGACGTCTGATTACCAAACCGTTTGAACTGACGAAAGTCCAAGGCAAAGAAGCGGATTTATTGAATCTGTTAATCAAATTCACAAATATGAAAGAAACTTTTGACGAATGGGGCGTATCCCAAGACTTTTCGCAAATCGATTGGAATACCGAACCAAACAATTTGGCACGTATGCTTATTGCTTTGACGCGATTGGGTTCGATTGAGGATTTCAGTCTCGAATTGATTTATGATGCGCTCGAAACCCAGGAAGGAAAAGATAAACTCAGCGAATTGTTTGAGGCAATTAACGCCAGTGCCTTATTACAGCCGGCTTTAAGAACCGTTGTGGAATCTTTAATTAACGAGATTGACGATTCCCTCGATTTGTCAAGCATTGATTTTGACGCAATTGATTGGGTTGTTGAATTTGAAGCCATCAAGGAAATTAAAGAACAAGTCGAAGCTTTAGAAGACGGAATCGAATTGTTAACGGGAGAGACAATCGAACAATTGATGATTAATGCTGCCAAAGGAGATATCACCACCTTAATGGTCGGCAAAATGATTAACAAAAGTTTGGAAGAAATGTTCCAAGAACACAATCCGAAAGTTGACGGAAAACTTGTTTTTGACTATACCGATAAAGATATTTTGGCGGGGAATGCAGATGACATGAGGGATTTGATTGACTTCGCGAATGCAATGAAAGAAGCATATAGCGACCCGGATTTATTCTCTCCGGATAAAAAAATTGCGCTCGGGGAAGCCATTCAAAAATTTGAAAAAGTCGGCGAAGAACGTCCTACGCCAATCGATTATTACCTTCCTGCTATTTTAAATTATGCTCAAGTGCCTGGTTCCTCGATTACTACCGAAGGCCTAGTTTCCAGTGGCAAAACTTATGCTTATGAAGGGCAATTGCTTGTTGATTTCTTTAAAGCGCTCAATGAAGACGATAAGGGTACTTTTACCGTAATAGCGTTGGATATTCAAACAAATTCCTATTTGGCAAAAGAAGTATTCGTGGCTTGGAATCCCTTGATTTGAATAAAAACATAAGCTCGTGCATAAAGTTCTAAGTGTAAACTTAGGACTTTTTTCTTTTGTTTTTTTCAAAAATATTAAACGAATATTTCCTATTTTTCAGTGTTTTTGATAAAGGTTTATTTGCCATCGGTTAACTTGAATAAATAAATAGTCGAAAAATAAATCAAACGTTTTCAAAAATACATGCATAATTGCTTGCAATTTTTTCGTTCTTTTGATAAAATAAGGTCATAATCATAGGAAAATGAGGTGATTATATGTTAAACGCTAATGCAATAATGCTATATTTCAGCTTGGCCATGGTTGCAATTATAGCATTGTTTGCGCTTTGGGGCTTTATCGCTGGGCTCAAACGAGAGCTCAAGTTCACCGCCGTTTTAATCATCATACTGCTAATAGTATGGGCTTTCTTCGGCAACGGCTCCAATTTACTCGATATGAAACTACCTGGTTTCGTATCAAACATCTTCCAATCAAGCTTTGACCTCTCCAGCAATGCCACATCCTTAAAAAAGATTGTGGAAGAAATTGTTCGCGGAATCGAAATTGGCGGACAATTGTTGGTTGAAGGGTCCAGAGCTTATGCCCTCTTTACAAGCATTCTCGAAGGCGTGGTCCGGTTAGTTGGATTGCTTGTAGGTACTTTGTTTGCGTTTATTTTGGCAGGTCTAATCCGCTTCATTGCTTTCATAGTCCGTGGGATTATTTCTCTTGTTAAGAGAGGAAAAGCAAAACGCGCTGCTAAATTAACCGAACAAGTAGAAACTATCGAAACAGAAACGACTCCAGAACCTACGGAAACCGTTTCTGAAACTGCTTCTGAAGATGAAGGTGTTGTCATCGTGGAAGCAGAAGACTACACCGGAGATGTAGTCATCACCATTTCAAAACAACCTCGTAAAGTAAAAACCGGTTGCAAACGTCGCTTGTGGGGCGCGGGTGTAGGTCTATTGAAGGGATTGCTTTTCGTTATTTTGTTAAGCGTTCCGTTTACCGGTATATTCTCGATTGTTAATTCGGTTGATCCTGGTACTGTTGATGTATTGGAATCAGCTTTGAACCTCGACGGCAAGATATCCGAAAATGGCCATGTTTGGGTAGCCGATAGTGAATCGACACTCGACTTTATCTTTGAACTTGCCAAAGAATACGACAAAGCGGGAATACAACGTTTTATCAATTCATCTAAATTCTTCTTCGGCCAATCCATCGATATCTATCTCTTCGACGCAATGGCTAAGTTTGAAACATCTTCGCAAACCATTTACCTTCGCGAAGAACTCATCACTTATATCAATGTGGCCAACGTAGCTTTAAAAGCATACGATCCAGAAACCGGCTCATTTGATATTTGGTCATTGTCTGATGCGGATTTGGATGTCATTTTCGATTACTTGAATGATGCGAAATTGATTGCGGAAATCATTCCGGTAGGAATCGAATATGCAGGTACCATCGACACAGTCAAAGATTTATTGGAAAAATCCAATCAATCGCTTGACAAATTGATTGCAGTCGATTGGGCCAACGATTTGCCAAAGATTTTCCGTGCTGTAAGAACAGCACTAAAACTCGGCGACTTTACCAGTGATGAATTCGATCCATTCGATCTTGACAGTGACGTCTTACGCGAAATTGTCTTAAACATCGGTTCGACAGATTTCATCAAAGAGTTAATGCCGGTTGCAATCAATGCTGCCTTAAAACTTGACTTCGTTCAAGATTTAATCGGCGACATTGGCAAAGTCGATACATCAGAAGTTAATTGGCAACAAACCCTCTTAACCATTGTTGATGTATATGACGACTTTAAAGCATTGGAACTTGATTTTGATAACTTAAATCTTGATACCCTTATCCAATTGCTTCAAGACGATGCGAAGCGTGCCTTATTGCTTTCGATTCTCGAAAAATTAGGTATTACCGACCTCTTCATGAAGATTATTGTTCCGGTAATTAACGACTCGCTCAACAAACAACTTGAAGATTTGGGCTTAGGCGAATTCAAAGATATCCTTGATTTGGTTGGTTTGACACCCGAGCAATGGCTAGGGGATTTCGATTCTCTCATTCAGCTCGCCAGCATCTTGGAACAATTGGGTGTCTTTACCGGTGAAATCAAATTAAGCGATACCGACAAAATGCAACAAGCGGTTGAATTGCTCTTCTCGCTCAACTTGATTAAGGGCAAAGAAACCGAATTATTGACTGCTGCATTAAAACAATTTGAAATCCTTGATGTTTCCGAATTAGACTTCAGCAAAGTCGATTGGACAGCTGAAAAGGACAACATTAAAGAACTTATCGGTATTTTAGCCAAATTCAATACGCTCGAAGGATTTGACCTAGAAGACCTTGGTAACATCGATTTTAACAAATTGATGGATCAAGACCAATTCTATGAATTCACCATCGAAATCCTTGAAGTTACGGCTAAATCCGAACTCATCAAAACGATTCTTCCACAAGCATTGGATGAATATGTAACGCCGATTCTCAGAGATTTAGGCGATGAACTAGCCGATGCCGGTTTATTCGATGATATTACATCCGAAACCGCAAAAGAAGAAATCGAAAACTTAATTACCATTATCGAAAACATTTCGAAACTTATCGACTTCGGTAAAGAAGGCGAACTAATCGATCGCATCAAATTCAGCGAAGTTGACGCCATTAAAGGCATCCTCGATAGCCTATTATCTTCGCGTTTCCTCAAAGGCCGCGAAGGAAGAGTTATCCGTGCTTTGCTAGTGGTCTTCGATGTTTTGGAACTTTCCGAAGGTTACCTTAACGATGTTGATTTTACCGGCGAAAAAGACGTTTTGTTGAATGCGATTGAAATGTTAAGACCTGTATTGACTGACCCCGAATTCGCTCTAATGGTTGAAAACGAAAGCGGCGAAAAAGTCTTCAATATCGATTACTTTATCAGCGATTTTGTAATCGAACACGGTCTAAACTTCCTCGAAACCTTCCTTGATTCGCATTTGCTTGCTGAATTGTTGCCTGAAATCTATCATCAAATGATTGTTGATATGATTCCGGAAGAATATCGCGATTTGATTGCGGTTCAAAATGAACGTCTTGAAATCACCGAAGGTTTAACAGCTGCCCAATTGGTACAAGATTTGCGTTCGATTGTTAAGATCGGTCGCGATGCCTTGTCGTTAGGACTTGTTGAATTCTACAAATCTGAATTCAAAGAATTAACGCTTACCAACCTTGAACCGGTAGCTAATATCGTTAAAGAATTGTTCAAGTTGAATCTCTTCAACTTCAATCCTGCCAAGATTATGGTTAAAGTCCTAGGCATGGCCAGCATTGAAATGGTTGAAGAAGACTTCGCAGGTATCAATTGGTCTAGCGAAGCAGATCTCATTGCGCAAGCAATCCTTGCCCTTGGCGATGCTTTGGCAGGCACTGAATTATCGACATTGCAAGCCGTCCTAGACTACATTGAAGCTGGCGACTATTTGGCTAATGTTACTACCGATGTTGTAAGCAAGGTTGCGGAAGCATTGGAATACCTTTTCAAACTTGAATTAGTCAAAGTTGTTTTCCACCCTGCTTATGAACAATTGCTCAAAGAATCCCTTGGCGATTATGCTCAATATCTATCGGTTGCCGAATACACCGGTAGCAAACTTGAAGCAGACCTCCTAGCAATCGTTGAAATCATCAAGGTTGCAAACACTATCCCTAACTATCTTGATATCGCAAGAGATTTCCTTGACGGAACAATCAACGATTTGACAGTTTACAATCAAGCAATCCCATACGATCACGAAATCATTCCATTCATCTTCACAACTCTAACCAGCCTAAATATCCTCAACGACAATATTCAAGGCATTCTTGATTTTGTAACTGATAACTTCGGAATTTATTTAACTCATGTTCCGGTTGATGAAATGAATCTTGTTGCAGACGGCGAACAACTTGTTGCCGTATATCAAGACTTATTGAAGATTCTAACCGATTCTGACTTCTTCTTGAAGACTTTCGGCGACATCGAAAAACTTGAAGAAATCCCATTTGACTTCTTCTACAGCAAAGACGAATTCGGTCATATCGCGCTTGACGCTCTAACAAAACTTGTCAACTTGCCAACCCTTCGTCTTGTTATTCCAGATGTCTTTGTTTATGCGAAGACCATGATTCCAGACGAATTTGACTTCTTGCTCGATTTGAAGAATACGAATGCGGAAAATGTTATAGCCGATCTCAATGCGTTAATCGAAGCGCTTCGTCCGTTCATTGACGCAGAAGTTCTCGACTTCTTGCGCGTTGACGATATTTCGCTCGACCTTGAAGACGAAGTATTGAACCTCATCGACGTTATCGCAAACATGAGCCTCTTAAGCGGCAAAGGCAACCAAATCGTTGAATTGGGATTGTCGTTTGCGGAAATCGAATATGAATTCGCTGAAGAAGCAGTTGACTGGCTTGCTGAAGTGGAAATCCTTAAAGCGATTATCCACGAGGTATTCGTCGTTCTCCAAAACAACGGCTTCCAAACCTATAAAACTTTAATGGAAGAAGTAGATGCTATTTCTGAAGGAAGCGTAAGTCCGCTTGACTACGTTACTAACGAAAACATTACTTCGGTACTTGCAATTTTGGATCAAGTTGTTTTATCGAAAACTTTAGAAGAACTAGTCAAAGTCGTTTATGACAAATTCGGCGCTCCGATTGTTGATGAACTTGATCCGATGATTCAAGACATCGTTGACATCAGTGCACTAACAAATGCGGAATTAATGGCAGACTTGCGAACCGTCGTAAGCATTCTCCATGAAGCTGCCAAAGGCGACATAGTGGGATACTTAGAATACGAAGATACTGACTTATTGCCATTAAAACCGATTGTCATTAACGTCATCAATCTAGTCAAAGAATTGAATATCCTAGTCGGTAAAGAAAGCGCAATCTTTGAATTTGCCTTGTCGTACTTGGATATGGATGCAGATACCAGCGGAATCGTTCTCAAAGACGACTTAGCCGTATTAACAGAAGTTGTTGCCGTAGTATTTGACGTATTTGCCAACAACGATCTTGTAAAAGTAACTGACGTCTTAAATCTAATCGAAGATGCTACAGGCGGCGAACTTGATTACTTTGATTATTTAACTTCCGCCAACGTTGACAGCGTGGCTCGCATCCTTGAAGCTTTAACCCGCTTAAGCACCGTTAAAGTTTTAGCATTCCCTGCTATCGACAACTTTGTTGTTCCGATGGTTGAAGGAACCGAATTTGCTCAACTTCTTGACTTCGATAATACATACACCGAAAACGAACTTATCGAAGACTTAAGAACAATAGTCTTTATCCTTGACAGTGCCAACGAATTCGGCGCAGTCGACATTTACAATGGATATCCAATTGATTTCGCCAATACTGAACCAGTTGTCGCAATCTTTAATGCCTTATTTGGATTGAACTATCTAGAATTGCATAAAGAAAAAATTCTCGGGGTAGCCGAAAATGTGTTGGATATGGACTTGAATCGTGTGGACTTAAGTGATGTCGATTTAGCTTCTGACGGCGAAAAACTCGGCCGCTTCTATGTTGAATTGGCCCAAGTTCTTGCCGATGAAGACTTCATCGTTAAGACCCTAGATGACATCCTTGATTTAATCAACGGAACCAAAGAATTCGATTACATGGATTTAGTCCGTGACGACTATGCCTATGCCTTAATCGATGCTTTAAGAGAACTCGTTTCGATGAGTTTGGTTGAAGCAATTATTCCTCAAGCATTCGAAATCCTTGGCGATT
>DUPC01000003.1 GCA_012838545.1 Acholeplasmataceae bacterium | reverse complement strand
GGAATTAATAAATAATGGTTGTTTATCTTGCTAAAAATGGAAAAATGATGTATAATAATATAAAGGAGAGTGAATTATGAAAGCAAAAGTTGGAAATAATGTTGTTTTTACTCGAGCTCAGAATTTAGAACGCGTTTCAGGTCAAATAGCTACCATTCAGGGAGTCGGTAGTAAAACAATACTTTTAATTTTGATTACATTTATAAGCGCATTAGCGACAATGTTTATTTTAGGACCGCTTGAAATCCTAAGCGCCTACTTCCTAATTTGGATTATTACTTTTGTCCTTTTAATTATTATGTCGTTTAACCCACGGGCTGCCCGTGTTTTGGCTATTCCTTATGCGGTGCTTGAGGGAATGACTGTCGGAGCAATCTCGGGAGTAGTGGCGATTGCCATTCCGGAAGCTGATTTGTTGCTTCCAGGGCTTGCGCTTGCGATTACGATGGCCATCTTTTTAAGCGCCAGCGTTCTTTACACAACAGGAGTAATTCGCGTAAGCGGTTTTTTCCGACGCTTCATGTATACCCTTTTACTAGGGGTAATCATTACCTCTTTGGTAGTGATGATTGCAGGCTTATTCGACAGTCAAATCTATGAAATATTCTATGGTGCTACTTCCTATATTGCATTATTAATTTCAATAATCATGGTGATAATATCCTCACTATATGTTGTTATTAGCTTGGATAATGCTAATATGATTGTTGATGCGGGGATGGATAAAACCTTTGAATGGTATGCCGCATTCGGTATTTTGTTAAATATCATTTGGTTATACTATGAAGTTTTGCGCTTATTAATTATTCTTATGTCGCGTGATCGATAATTAATGATTGAATAAGGAACAAAGGGATACCTTGAACTGCACCCCAAATGTTGGACACATGAAAATGTGATATAATACCAACATAAAGGGGTGCTTTTCTTATGCCTAGACCAAAAGGAACAAATAACAGAACTTATACAACAGAATTAAAAAAACTAGTCATTGATTATTTAAAAATAAATGGTCTAGTTGAAACGAAAAAAACATTTTAATATTTCAAAATCTGTCTTTTATAAATGGCAACGTATTTATCTAGAATCTGGAATGGAAGGTTTATTTTAAGAACGTCGTGGAAGAAATAAAGAAAAAAGAAAATCTATCCTAAATGATTTATAATTAAGTTGTTCAACCTTTTTATTGTCCAAAATTACTTTTAGATAAAAGGCCGTTAAATGCGGCTTTTTATGCTTTTTAGGGGGGTAAAAAATGCTTGACAACCGAAAAGGTATTGTCTAAATTTAGACAAAAAGATATAATTGGGGGGTAAAAAAGCGTCTGAAAGCGAGGTAATTTTATGTTCAAAATGTGGAGCGCTTTTCATTATTTGTTTATCCTTTCGCCCTTTATTTTCACGGTAATTTTTCATTTTGCTTTTCGAAAACTGAACCAAGATAAAAAACGCCTAGTAGGTATTGTTTTATCGGTTCTTGCAGTTGTGATATTATTGCTTAGAAATGGGGAAATATTCATAAAATCAGGTTATAAACTTGATCCAGAAATTATACCATTACAAATTTGCCATTTTGCCAATTTCGTTTTATTGTTTGCTTTTTGGAAAAAAAGCGATGTGTTGTTTGTTTTGGCATTTTGCCTAAACCTTCCTGCAGCCCTTATTTCCATAGTTTTTGCGAATTCCTTGGAAAACTATTCCACGTTGGTTTCCTTCCGGGCTCAAGCCTATCTTTGGGGCCATATGTTGATAGTAAGCATAACCCTTTGGGCCTTGTTTAATGATTTTATCCATATCGGGAAAAAAAGTTTAATAAAAACGTTAATAGTGATGGCCGCCATTTATCTACTAGCCATTCCTGTTAATACAATTATGGAAGCTCTTTCTGATGAAAAATCCAATTACTTTTATGCCTTATATCCTGAAGAAGAAACGCCTTTGGAAACGTTTTATGAAATGTCGGAACCTGTTACGATATTAGGCATGACTTTTCGTCCGCTTTATCTGGTTTTAACAGCTCTTTTAGGTTTTGTAATTGTAATGGTTTTTTATGGGTTTTATTGGTTATATGATAATTTAAAAGGTAAAAATACGGTTTAAACTATGAAAATAGAGAAACGTTTTCATGTTAAAAACAATTGTATATTTTTGTAAATAGTGATACAATAATAAATGTAAAGAATACATTTTAAGGAGGAAAATAAAATGGCTGTAAAAGTAGCAATTAATGGCTTTGGACGCATTGGACGTTTGGCCTTTCGTTTAATGTTTGGTTCCGAAGATTTTGACATTGTTGCAATTAATGATTTAACTAAAGCTGAAGACTTGGCTTATCTATTAAAATATGATACTGCCCAAGGACGTTATGCCGGACACGAAGTGTCATTTACCGAAGATTCCATCGTCGTTGATGGCAAAAAAATTAAAGTAAGTGCTGAAAAGGATCCTTCGGTTTTGCCATGGAAAGAACTCGATGTCGACGTCGTGTTTGAATGTACTGGTGTATTTACTTCAAAAGATAAGGCAATGGCGCATATTAATGCTGGTGCGAAAAAAGTTATCATCTCTGCCCCTGCCAAAGGCGCTGATTTAACGGTCGTATATGGCGTAAATGATAACAAATTAACCGGAAAAGAACAAGTAATTTCCGCTGCTTCTTGTACAACAAATTGCTTAGCGCCGGTTGCTGACGTTTTAAATAAGAAATTTGGTATTGTAAAAGGCTTCATGACTACGGTTCATGCTTACACAGCTGACCAAAACGTTTTAGACGGCCCTCATAAAAAAGGCATCTATTCCCGTCGCGCTCGCGCAGCCGCTGCCAACATTGTTCCGACTACCACAGGCGCAGCCGTAGCCGTTGGCGAAGTATTGCCAGAATTAAAGGGAAAACTTAACGGAAATGCTTTACGGGTTCCAACTATTACCGGTTCGGTAGTCGATTTGATTTGGGAACCGGCACGTCCTGTTACCGTCGAAGAAGTTAACCAAGCTATGAAAGAAGCGCAAAGCGATTTTCTATATTACACGGAAGACCCAATTGTTTCCAGCGATGTAATCGGTTTGACTTGTGGCGCATTATTTGATGCCCTAGGAACTTCGGTTCTTGATGTTGATGGCAAACAACTTGTTCAAGTTATCGCTTGGTACGACAATGAAATGAGCTATACAGCGCAAATGGTTCGCACCGCAAAAACCCTTATTCATAAATAATTTAGAAAACTATTTTTAAAAAATTGAGTTCATTCACGTCCTGTGGATGAACTTTTTTACTTTTGTGTTTAGAAAGGCGCATTCATTCATAAAATAGGATGAGGTAATATTCATGGACCAAAGAATGCGCCGTCTAATAATGATTGTTTTGAGTTTAATCACAACCTATTTATTGTATTTATTGCTTCCGGGAATTATGGTTGTATTGAAATTTGCTTTTCGGGTTTTGCTTCCCTTTGTCATCGGATTTGTGATTGCTTTTATTTTGTACCCGCTCGTCAATTATTTAAACAAACATGGAATTCCTCAAAAAATGAGCGTTTTTGTGGTTGTATTATTAAGCGTGTTTTTGATTGTCGGTTTGTTTTCCTTTATTATTCCACTATTAATCGATGAAATCAGTGCAATCATGAACAATATTCCTCATTATATTTCCCGTATTTCGGATATTTTGGAAAACCTTTCCGATCGCCTTGAGTTTTTGCCGGAAAACGTGAGGCCAACCCCGGAAAATATCGAATCGCTAATTTTGAGTAATTTGAATGCAGTTATGAACTATTTTGCGCGTATTATTCAAAGGACTTTTTCATACTTTTTTGTTCTGATAATTAGCCCCATGCTCGCTATTTATTTTTTGCTTGATTTTGATAAAATCGAAAGTTGGCTGAGGGAGAAATCTGCCGGTGCCCAAATGTTGAAACGCAGGTTGTTATTAATTGAATTAAAAGATACAATGCAAGCTTATTTTAAAGGCGTATTTTGGATAATTATCATTTTATCGTGTCTTTCCACTTTAGGGTTTACTATTGTTGGACTTGATTATGCCCTTATTTTTGGCTTAATTGTGGGTTTTACGGACATAATTCCCTATATCGGACCATATATTGGCGGGGCAATTGTTTTTATGGGCGCCTTAACCGTGTCGTTTAATCATGCGCTTAGATCAGTGATCGTTATCGTTATTATTCAATTGATTGAAAGTAGTTTTTTAACCCCGAAAATTCAAGGTCATCACATCAAAGCCCATCCCATTTTAGTTGTGTTCGCACTTGCTTTTTTTGGCGAAATCCTCGGAATTTTTGGCATGTTAATTGCAGTGCCTGTTTTAGCTGTTACGCAAATTTTCATTCGCGCTCTCAAAAAATAAAAAAATTTTTGTAAAAAAAACGGTTTTAATTGTCAAATATTTATTTATATGATATAATAAGTACATGTAAATACATGAAAATGTTTTAAACTTAAAGTAAACGAAAAAAAATTTTTTGAGGAGTGTGTCTATGTTATCTAAATGGCAGAAAATTAGGATGTATTCTATTGGACTATTATCCTTGCTACTTGCACTAGCGGTGATAATTCCATACCGTGCATTTTGGCCACAAGCAAATCTATTCACGTTAGAATTCATCATTAAACTGCTCATTATTCCAGTGATTGTAATTTTGATATCCGTAGAACCAACGATCTTTAAGTATCGTCAAATCGCACGATATCGGGAACAATCGAAAATTATTAGTGTAATGAGCTACTTTCCTATTGTCTGCTATCTATTAGGCTTACTTGTCCATAGCGTTTATACGCTTATGAAAGGCGCAGGACCTTTCCTAGATCACGGTTTGGGAATGGGCGCCCACTCATTATGGTTAGTCATTATGATAGCAACAATCGTCTTTCTGCTCGTTGCTTTCCCATTTTTCCATCATTTCGAGATGCAACTTGACACTAAAGAACATATTATTTTCGATGTTTGCTTTTTCGTGATTGTTGTATTCTTCATTGTGTTATCGCATCGAATTAATATTGTTTATCGCGATTACTTTGCTCTTTATGTACCTAGAACAGGTTCAATGGGAGAAATTGAGCTATTCTTTATTTTCTTGCTTTTTGTGTTATTCTTTGGTATTTCCTTATCAAAAATTGGCAACTTGGTGCGGGAAAATGAAATTTTAATCAGTTTGAACCCAAAGGACTATGATGTGAACAAAGAAAGAGTTAGAATGGCCGAATTCAATCGCGCCTACAACGAAATTTTAACTCGCTTTGAACAACAATTCATGAGCATGGGCGAAGAAGAAGAACTCACCGAAGAAATGGTGCCTGAAACTGAAACTAAAGCAGCGCAAGAAGTCGATCTTAAGAAAGAAGAATGTGAAGAAGAATTAATCTTGCCAAAAGCCGAGCCTATTGCCGAGCCACAAGAAATTACCGCCGAAGAGCCAATCCCTGAAGTTGGGGTTTCAACCGAACCAGAACCTGTGTTTGAAGTTGAACCTGTCAAAGAAAAACCAGTAGTTGCTCAACCGGTTATTGTGGAGGGCGAACCTGAAATTATTGAGGAAATTGTGGAAGTGCAAGCTCCGGTTGATCCTCAGAAACGCAAGGAGGTTGAGGAAGAACGCCTCAAACTTGAACAAGCTAAGGCCTTGTTAGCTGAACAAGAAGCACTTTTGGAAGAAAAACAAAAGGTGCTTGAAGAAAAGAAAAAGGAACTTCCGGTCGAAAAACCGAAACCGGAACGACCAAAAGAACCAAAACCGCCGGTTGAAAAAGAACCACTGAAGATTCAACCGAGTTTCCGAGTTGTAACCAATTATGCCAAGAGTATCCCGGGAATCACCGTGATTGAAAGTGAGGACAAAAAGCGGATGCGGTTTATGGTGGGTAAGAAATTATTCTTAATTGCCAACGAAACCGATAACGACTATCGCTTTACTTTCCTTTACGATTTGGACAAAATTGTTGACCTGATGATTAAATATCCAATCGTTGTAAAAGCAAAAACGCCAAAAGGCGAAAATTGGTTTAAGCTGGTTAATAAGGGGGAATTCCTAGAAGAAGACCTATATTCGATTATCGACAATGCTTATGCAACGATTCAAATCCTCGAGGACAAGAAGCGTGAAGAAAAATTAGCCTCACGTGCTCAAGCGAAAGCGAAAGAGTAACAACACGGACTAAGGAGGAGAATTGATTATGTTGAGTAATAAAGAAAAAAATACATTGTTAGTAAGTAATATTATTGCCATTGTGATTAGCCTTATCGTGTGTGTACCTTTCGGTAAATCGAATGTAACATCGTTTGAATTGATTGCAAAATTCATCATTGCCCCTATACTAATTGCAATTTTGGTTGGTATTACTACTTATACAAAGTATAGTAATTTTCAACCTGCCAATAAGTTTATCTTTGTTTCGGCTTATACCCCATTTTTCTCATATCTTGGGGCAAGCCTCTTCAGTACCTTGTTGGCTGTTATTCGTACCACCAACGGTTTTAGCCAATATTATCAATGGCTATTAACTCTCATTGTTCTCGTTACCGTTTTTGTGCTCGTTGCCATCGTCAATCACATGATTCATCGGTGGATTTTGGTTTTCACCAAAAATGAATTGATGATCGTTGATACGGTAATGCTAATATTAGCAATTTTCTTGACTTTCATTTTACACAGTACGGTTTCGAAACACGTGGATGTGGTTCTCCAAGCCGTATCAATCCTTTACATTTTAGTGCCGCTATTATTTGGTTTATTGTTTGCGGCTTTCCATGTGTTAAGAATCATCTATTTGCATTCTTCCAAAGAAAGCTTTAAAATAATATCCCATAAAGAATTAGTGGCAAAATGGAAAGAGGAACGGGATAAATTATATTCCGAATCCGAAGTCGATATCCTTTATGGTTTGTATTCCTTTTCCAAAAACGAATTAGGATTATCCGATGAACTAGATGATTTATACGATGAAATCATTGAAGAATTGGAAGCTCAAGAAGTAATTCCTACTGATGAAGAAGATTCTATCAAGGAAGAACCGCAAGTTGCAGAACCGGTAGCAGAGGAGATTGTCGAGGAAAAACCGAAAGAAGAACCAGTTAAGGAAGAACCGGTTGTTGAGGAACCAAAAGTTGAAGAACCGGTACCGTTAATTGTCAAACCCGAACCGGTAGTCGTCAAGCGAGTTGTGGAAGTTGTTAATGAAGTGGAATTAGAACTAATTAGCAAAGAACAACAAGCCTTGCAAGCGGAACGCGAAAAACTCGAAGAAATGCAAAAAGCCAAGCTCGAACAATTGATGGAAGTGGAGAAAGATTTGGCGCAAGTGGAAGAGAAATTATTCGCTGCCACTCTAAAAAAAGAACGTAAGCCAAAAACACCTCCGGTTGTAAAAGAGTTTAAACCTTCCTTTGAAGAAGTTTTGAATTACGTTCGCGTTATTCCTGACGTAACAGAAAAAGCTAATGCCACCCAAACCTCTTATCGGTTTATGGTTGACAATAAACCGTTCTTAGTATTGCAAAACTCGGCAAAAGATTACAAGATTACTTTCTTGTATGAACTCGATGAAGTAGTTGATTTAATCGTTAACACACCTAATGTGGTTAAAGCCAAATCGCCAAAAGGCGACAATTGGTTCAAACTGACCAATAAGGGCGATTATACCGAAGATCAAATCTTTGATATCATCGACAAATCCCATCGGATGTTAACAATTTTGGAAGAACGGAAATTGCAAGCCAAAGAACAAGCACGTCTGGCAAAATTAGAAGTCAAGATTCGCGAGCGCGAAGCGATTCGCCTTCAAAAAGAAAAAGAACGCGAAGCAGAACGTTTACGCAAACAAAAGGAAAAAGAAGCCGCAAAACTCAAAGCCCAAAGAGAAAAAGAAAAAGAACGTCAAAGAATCCAAGCCCAAAAGGAAAAAGAAAAAGCGAAATTAAAAGCCCAACGGGAAAAAGAACGGGAAAAAGCCCGTCTTAAAGCCCAAAAGGAACGGGAAGCGGCAAAACTAAAAGCGCAAAAAGAAAAAGAACGCGAAGCTGAACGGCTCCGCAAACAAAAAGAAAAAGAAGCAGCCAAATTGAAGGCTCAAAAAGAAAAAGAAGCAGCAAAATTAAAAGCACAAGCAGAAAAGAATGCACAAGAAGAAGCAGCCCAAAAAACTCCAAAAGAACAAGAAGGCTCAACGCCTAAAGAAGCTGCATAAAAAAACGTTGATGAAGATAAGTAGAATAAAGCAGAGGATTTCAGAAAGCGGTTGGTTGATGCGAAACCGTATCCTGTTTTATTTGAAGCTCCTTCGGAGTGGAACTAATCCTTCCCGCTGGTTAGCGTTAAAACCGTAAAAGGTGTACAAATTAATTTTGTAAATTAGGATGGTACCGCGAAAAAATTCGTTCCTAGCTTAGGGACGATTTTTTTGTGCCATAAAGGAGAGAGAAAAGGATGAGAAAATTATCAGGAAATGAAATTCGAAAAATGTGGTTGACATTTTTTCAAACCAAACAACATGCCATAATACCGAGCGCCCCTCTTGTACCATATGAGGACCCAACATTATTATGGATAAACGCGGGGATTGCGCCCCTAAAGAAATATTTTGACGGTCGGGAAAAACCTTTAAACCCTCGCATGGTTAATGTTCAAAAATCGATTCGAACCAATGATATCGACAATGTCGGTCGGACCCCCCGCCACCATACATTTTTTGAAATGTTAGGTAACTTTTCCATTGGAGACTATTTCCGGGAAGAAGCCCTTACCTGGGCTTGCGAAATTCTATTTTCCGAGGAATGGTTTGGTTTTGAAAAAGAAAAACTTTATATGACCTATTATCCGACTGATTATGAAACACGGGATTTATGGATAAAATTGGGAATTAAACCGGACCACTTAATCCCTTTGGAAGGTAATTTTTGGGAAATCGGCGAAGGACCTTGCGGACCATGTACGGAAATTTTCTATGATCGCGGAACGCGCTTTGATCCGGAAAAGATTGGCGTCCGCCTGTTGACCGATGATATCGACAACGACCGTTACACCGAAATTTGGAATATTGTTTTCAGCCAATTTAATGCCAAACCGGGTTTAAACCGCAGTGAATATCCGGAACTCCCAAGCAAAAATATCGACACCGGTATGGGTTTGGAACGAATGACTTGTATTATTCAAGGGGTGAACTCAAACTATGAAACGGATTTATTTTATCCGTTGATCCAATGGTTAGAGAAAAAAACCCAAAGAACTTATACCGACCAAATGTCGTTTAGAGTGATTGCAGACCACATTCGGAGCGTCACCTTTGCCTTAACCGACGGAGCAACTTTCTCCAACGAAAGCCGGGGTTATGTGCTACGCCGCATCCTAAGAAGAGCCATGCGTTTCGGAAAACACCTGGGTTTGACCGAACCGTTCCTATATGAAATGGTACCGGTTGTCATTGATATGATGAAAGAATTTTATCCAAATCTTTCAGAAAAGCAAACTATTGTGCAAAAAATGATTTTCAATGAAGAAGAAAATTTCTTAAAAACCCTGGAAAACGGTGAACGAAAGCTATTCGAACTATTGGAAAAAAGCCCAACTCAGCAATTATCTGGTCAAGATGCTTTCTTGCTATATGACACTTTCGGCTTTCCACTGGAATTAACGATGGAAATAGCCCAAGAACGTTCTTATACTGTTGATACCGAAGGTTTTGAACAAGCCTTACAAGAACAAAAACAACGAGCACGTGCCAGTCGTCAACAGGAACAATCGATGAATGTTCAAAACGAAGCTTATTTAAGTTTTGCAGCACCTTGCGAGTTTGTGGGTTATACCAAACTTAGCGCTGTAGGGACCGTTACCGGTGTTTTTTCGGGGGGAATAAGGGTAAAAGAAGCCAGCGGCGAAGTGGTTATTACTACCGATGTTACGCCGTTTTATGCAGAAAGCGGAGGACAAATCGGGGATACCGGAGCCATTTCCATCGAGGGACACGAATACCAAGTGCTTGATACCTTCAAACTCCCTCAAGGGCAACATGCTCATGTAGCAGATTTGGGTATCAATCGGGTAAGCGAAGGAATGACGGTTCAATTAACCGTTGACCGGGACCGGAGACTGGCGATTATGCGCAACCATACCGCTACCCATTTGTTGAATCAATCGCTTCGCAATCATTTGGGAAGTCATGTTGTTCAACAAGGTTCCCAAGTCAGCGATAAAACGCTCCGCTTCGATTTCAATCATTATCAAAATGTTTCGGTAGAAGAAATATTGTCGATTGAAAAAGAAGTTAATCAAGTTATTCAAAAAGCACTTCCGGTGGAAATCAAAGAAATGCCAATGGCAGAAGCGATAAAATTAGGAGCCCAAGCCTTGTTTGGGGAAAAATACGGCGAAACTGTGCGCGTTGTCGACAATCAATTCAGTATCGAATTATGTGGCGGAACACATGCGGAAAACACGAAAGACCTCAAACAATTCGCAATCCTTAGTTTGGAATCGAAGGGGTCAGGCATCTTCAGAGTCGAAGCGTCAACTTATCCTGCCATTAAAGAGCAAATTACCCGTGTAACGAAAGCTACCACGGACAATATTGCCTATTTGGAAACTAAATTGGATCGAATTATTAAGGATGCCCGTGCAGAAGGCATTGAAATTAAAAAAGAGCCATTCCCTGAATTTCCAACCTTGTTGAGCTACCAAGATATTATCAATACCCAAATTAAGTACCAGGAAGCCAGTCGCATTGTAAAGGAAGCCGAAAAGCAATTTGACCGCTTATATCGCCAAGCTAAAACTTCAAATTTTCAACAATTTCTTCAGAATGCAACATATAAAGATGATAAGATGGTAATAATACAAAAGACAGAAGGACTGGATATCAATGTTGTTAAAGACATTGTGGACAAATTAGCAGAAAAAGCTGACCGCGCTTTGGTCTTTTTTGCGAACGTAGGGGAATTCGGAAAAATCGTCTTTATATGCAAAGCCAAGAATGTGGAATACCATGCCGGAAATTTAGTAAAACTAGCCGCAATCCATACGCAAGGAAACGGCGGGGGCCGTAGCGACTTTGCGCAAGCAGGCGGCAAGGACGAAACCCGTCTTGATGAGGCTTTAAGTTTAGTTAAGAAGGAGATTGGACTTTAATGCGTTGCTTGGGTTTAGACTTAGGAACGCGAACCTTAGGCATTGCGATTAGCGATGACCAAGGCATAATCGCTTTTGGATTGAAAACTTATCATTTTAGAGAGAATGATTTGCCAAAAGTGGTAGATTATGTTAAAATATTATGCGCATCCAAACAGATTGATAAAATTATCTTAGGATTTCCCAAAAACATGGACGGTTCGGTTGGCTTTCAAGGTGAATATGTCCTTAAATTTAAAGCGATGTTAGAAAGCCTTGTAGACATCGAAATCATATTGGAAGATGAGCGCTTAACCTCAACGCAAGCCAATAAAGTCATGTTGGAAGCTGATATCAGTCGCAGGAAACGCAAAAAAGCAATCGATAAGTTAGCCGCAACCCTCATCTTGCAAAGCTACCTTGATCGAAAGCGAACCTAAAAAATATAGCGAGAAGCTAGAAAGAGGAAAATAATGAAAAATTTACGTAACCCAGATCAACAATTAACCATTATTGATGAGCATGGAAATGAGACTTTATGTCAAATTCTTTTCACTTTCGAGTCTGAGGAATTCAACAAAAAATACGTTTTGTTTTACCCTATCGAATCCGATGAAGACGATGAAGAGAATATTGCGGTGATGGCTGCGAGCTACACCGAAGACGGCGAAGGCATTGGCCAACTTCATGAAATTGAAGATGAAGCTGAATGGCGTTATCTTGAACAAGTTTTAGCTGATTTTGAAGATTCCGTTTTAATGGACGATGAGGAAGAAGAAGAAAATCACCACCATCATCATCACCATGACCACGACCATAATTGTTGCGAAGACTGCGAAGACGACGATGACGAATGTTGTGACGAATGTGACGAAGACGATGGCTGCGAAGATTGCCATTAATAACTAAAGCGCAAAAAAAAGGGGTTAAATGCAAATGCATTGGCCCCTTTTTCTTATTCGCCAAGTGTTTTGATAATGATGTAATCAGCAATCATATCATAAATTCGACCAATTTCCTCATCCAGTTCATATAAAGCCGTATGATGAAGCGGCTGATTTATCGGGATTTGGGCAATAAGTTCGGTTTTTAAGGAATTGGATACCATTTCTCCCCCGCCTTGGCCAAAAAGGAATTCTGGTTTTTTTGTGGCTGGGTTTTGGTAATAAGACATATTCTCAATTACGCCCAGAAGTTCGTGTTTCATTGTTTGGGAAGCTACTCCCGCTTTGATTGCGACGTTTGCTGCTGAAGGGTGCGGAGTGGTGACGATAATCATTTGGGTTTGCGGCGCAAAAGAATGAATGTTAAGGGCGATGTCTCCGGTTCCCGGTGGCATATCGATTAACATAAAATCGGTTTTTTTGTTCCACTTTACTTCATAAAAGAAATAGGATAACATGCTATTCAACATGGCACCCCGCCAAATGACCGGTTGGTTAGGGTTTGTAAAGAATTCGGTTGATATAACTTCCATTTTTTCTTTGGTAAGCGGGATGATTTTTTTGTCCTCCGAATATTTGGGGTTTTGATGCGGGATTTCCAAAAGTTGGGGGATGCTGGAACCGTAAATATCCGCGTCCATAACTCCGACATTGTAACCCCTTTTCATTAAACGATAAGCGATATTGGCAGTTACGGTTGATTTACCGACCCCGCCTTTGCCGCTGGCGATGGCAATAAAAATGGTTTTGCTGTGGGTAATACTATTGACAACACGGTGTTCTTCAATTTCCAATTTTAGGCCCTTGTGTTGCAAATCAATTTTGATAAGTTTTGCGATTTCTTTGCGTAAGGTTTTTTCATAATCTCCGCCTTTTTTGCCCATCGCAATAATCAAAACCACAATGTCTTTTTCGTCATCATATCCGATGTGTTTGATACCCCCTGTGGCTTTTAGGGTTTGTTTGAGGGAAGGGTCAATTATTTGTTCTAAAGCTGTTCTAATTTTATCTATCATATTAATCCTTTCTTTTCAAGGGAATCAAAAACTCTTTTTGAGTTAATCCCTGTTTTTGAGTCAGTATTTCGTATAATTGGGTGGCTTTCAGTTCAATTAAGCCAATAGGGTTTTTTGAATGTTTTAAAGAAGTTAAAATTTCGCCTTTGGTTTCCTTCGGTAAAGTGTTAAGGTATTTTTCCCCTCTAACAGTAAACCCCAAGATACGTAAATAAGGGTGGAATTGATCAAACTTTTTGGGAAGTTCCCAAAGCAGATAAAAGAAAATCCGTTGGCATTTGGAGATACTGTAACGCTTATTTTTAATTCGTTCCAAGAAGTCGGAATAAGAAGTAGCGTTTCTTAAATGTTGCCTTAAATAATTTTCGATGCCTTCTGATAGACCAAAAAATTCGCCATAATTTGGGTTTTTGACCAACATTGCATATTGCAAAAGCGAAAACAATCTTTCTTCTGCCAATGCTTGATCAACAAAAGAAAGTTTTAACGTCGACTCGGGAACGTATTCGGAAATGTCCTTCCCGCTTCTTAAAGCCCTCCGTATCGCCCCCGCGCTGGCAAAGCGATGGGTTATTGCGGTGTCGTGATAATGGCTTCCCATTCGTTTTAGGGGATGAATCTTGACATCTAGTTTTAAATCCTGAATTGCTTTTAGATATTGGAGAGCCAATGTGACATTAGGTTGGTTGAATAAAGCGATTAATTCGGAAGAGGTTCCGCTTTTTTCAAAAGCTTGGGTATAAGCTCTTTTATAACTGGTATAGGTTTTTAAAGCAATTTGTAAATGTTTTTGAAAGTCGGGAGTTTGGATAATTGTTAACAGTTGATAAAGTAACGCGATGTCTTCATTCTCCACCCCGAAAGCCAAATCGGTGATTTGCATTTGGGATAAGGTTTTGATGGCATGATAGGCAAAAAAATCGGCACTTTGAACACTTTTTGCGCAGGGAAGTTCCAAAACAATATCAATGCCTTCTGCCAACATTTGCTCAGTTTTGGTAAACTTATCAACAATTGCAATTTCGCCACGCATCGAAAAGGATGTCGAAGTAATGGCGATCATCACATTGGGGTTGATTAAAGCTTTGGCTTGTGAGATAAAATATTGATGTCCCAAGTGGTAAGGGTTAAATTCGACGACAATTCCTAAAACTACCGGTTCCATACATTGCTCCTTTGGCTGAAGAAAGACCAAAATTATCCTTATCGCTTTCAAATTATATTATACCAAAATTTAACTTTTAACGCTGTCAATTTACTTTTTCACCTTTTGACAATAAAAGCTTAATTGTTTTGGTATGCTGATATAGTGAGGTGAAAAGAGTTGAAAACCCAAAATGATTTGGTCTTAATCGCATATGGAATGTCGGATAATTTTTTATCTTCATTAGTTTTTCAAGTGGTGCACCAAGTAAAACGAAAACTTTCCAAAACTTTGAAAATCAGCAAAATCAAAATTATTAATGAAACAGAGGCTTATCAAAAGTGGGGCTTTATTGAACTTCCGGTTACGGTTTTATATTGTGAGAATAAACCTTTGTTACAAATGGCAGGCTTTCAACCCGCAAATTCCATCATTACCCAGATTCAAAATTGCCTCAAAAAAGAAATTTTTTAAGAACACCGGAAGGTGTTTTTTTTATCATTTTTTCCCGAACACAGTTTAATTTAATCCTTAACTAAAAAAAATGGTAATTATTAAATTATGTTTTTGCTTCTCTTTTTTTGTCAAATGTGGTAGAATATTGATAATAAGGTAAGAAATCTCTATACATAAACAGAGAATTTCCCAATCTGCAAGCATAATAGCCAAAGTAGCGAATAAATTATTGCAAACATCATATGCAACAACAATAGAAAGGAATATTATTAATAAGGGCTTTTTAACTAAACCTTGTTAATAAAAGCGACAATATATGAGTAAAAAAACAAGCATCTTGCTTTTTGTCATAGCATTTTTAACCTTATTGATTATTTTAGGGGTTACGATTTATGAATTGCGACCGGTTTTTTATAGTCTAATTCATGATCCCAAACATTTAGATCAGGCAATAGAAGAATACATGAATAATATCGGTATTTATCGTGCAATTATCCTTGTGGTTCTTCAAGCCACTACGGTTATTTTAGCCATCCTTCCTGCTGAACCGGTCCAAATGGTAGCAGGGATTACCTATGGCATGCTTTATGGTCCCATTATTTGCTTAATCGGTGTTTTTGTTGCCAATATAATCATTTACTTAATGTTTAAAAAATTGGGTGATGAGGTGATAAAATGTATTCCTTTTTATTCCAAATGGGAAGAAAAGGTGTTGTTGCGAAAGAGTCAATCCAATCGCATAATTGATATTTTGTTTTTATATTTTATTCCAATAGTTCCTTATGGTTTAACTGCTTATATTGCCTCAAGATCAAAACTTCGGTTCGTTTCTTATTTGCTTGTTACCACATTTGGAACGCTTCCTTCCATTATTCTTGCAACTTCGATAACCGGTTCAATCTTGAGTGGCAATATAGTCCTTACTTCTGTTTTTTTAGGCATTGCGATTGTTGGGATTACCGCTTTGATAATCTTTCGTATCGTCATGGCTAAAAAGCAAAAAAAATTGCAACAAGATTGATGGATTTAAGTTAAAAAAGGGGGATTAAAATGTCTGTTTCAGATATAACAAGGGAATCATTTGCAAAAACGATAGTAACTTTTACCGAACAAAGGATGGAAGAGCGTAAAAGCAACATCAAGAAATTATCTTTTACGAGTTTCTTTGTCATGATGTTAATCTTGTCACTCGTGAGTGTAATGTATTTGGGTTACTTCGATTTCAACCATGACTCCTTCACTTTATTGGTGGAAAGCCATACCAAATCAATATTCTTTTCGGTTATGGTTTCGGTAGGTTGTTTAGGGGTATTGGTATTTAAGCCGCGAAGTGTAAATAAATCCTTGTATATTTCGATTCCTGTGGTAATAATCTTTTTTATCTTCTCCTTCATCATCCGGGGAAAATTGATTTTTTTAGGATTGATGTCGACGATAATTATTGCGGCGGGGGTTGGGATTATCGCCAGTGCCACTTTGTTATTGTTTATTTATTCCCTAAATTCGACCGAACGATTAGTCTCGTCGATTTTTATGGTGAGTGCGTTCGTGATTTACTTTATGTTTGATCGTGCTCTTTCGTTAATCAACCCATATTTAGGTTCGTTTGTTTTGCCGCTGTTAATCATGTGTGCCTTATATCTTACGCTCTTTTTGGTTGACCCTTATGATGTTACCGAGCTGGAGGTACGCGAAGAAAAATTAACCTTGGTTCCGTTAATGGCCCTGGTGGTAATGGTGGCTATCTATATTATATTTACCGCTATTTTCACCGGTATCAAAGTTCCAACCGATCTGGTTAAACCATTTTGGCAAAATGTTTACTTTTATATTGGGGTTTTTCTCGGTTTGGTTGTTGTAGTTTTTTTGCATTTCTTTAATCGTCATGCCATTTTCTTTGCCTGGATAATTTGGACCTTCTTTACGACCATCTCCTATCAGTTGGGAATTTCAGCTTTGCTTTATGAAAATATTTCCTTTTTATATTACTTAATGTATATAGCAATTGGGTTTGCCAATATTGTTGGGGCGTTTACTTCTATCATGATGGTTGGAAAATTGTTTGAAGACAAAACCCATGATCGAGCCTTGAAAGTGGTTGCAATTATCCTGGGAATTTTCTTACTGATATCGCGGGTGGTTGTGCTTCACGTTCGAAAGCTCAATGTTGAAAACCTATTTACCGTAATGCAATTTGTAGCTTTGTTCATGTCGCTAGGGGTTGTATCCTTTATCATTTACGCCTTTTTCCAATGGCGGAGACGTCCAGCGGCCAAAATTGAACCGGTTAAACCGGCTGAACCCGAATCAATTTATGTTAATCCCTACAACGTGTTGACGCCAAAAGAAACAAAAGTCTTTGAGTTATTGTTAATGGGATTAACTTTAAGGCAGATTGCGGGGGAATTAAAGATGAAATATGATACAGTTAACTTCCATTATAAGAATATCTATAAAAAACTGGATGTTAATTCCAAAATCGAATTGATCTTACGTTATGGTCAAAAACTCTAAGAACCGCTTTTGCGGTTTTTTTTTATTACTACCCTCCCTAAAAGGGTTAATTTTTTTCGTTTTGTTAAGTAAAACTGCGGAAAATTGCGAAATAATTTTAAGAAGGCGAATACTTAGCACGTCTTCAGCAAAGCCAAATAACGGATGCTATACTATTTTTGGTGATTGGATTGGTACATAGATTTGCAATATTTAACAACCAAGCAGGATTTACGATGTTAGAGCTGATGGTTAGTTTTAGTGTTACGATTGCGGTATTTGTGGTGTTTCTTCAACTGGGAATTAATGTATTCTATCAAGAACAAGCCATTGCCAGTGATTATCAGGCTCAAATAGAACTAGAGATGGTGGAAAAAGCAATTGACCGCTTATTTACCTGGGTGAATGAGGAAGGAAACAAAGTTTATTTTGAAGAGTCGGAAGAAGCGCTTTCGATTTTTCACAATCATCAATTAGTTTTCTTCTTTGGAGAGGGAAAAATGGTGGTTATAATCGGACAACCGGAAAATGAAAGCACCAAGTTTACCTATCAAATTTCCCATATCGAGTTTATTGAAGCAGAAAGGGTTAATTCCCACCTGATAATCTTTTCTTTTCAAAGAGCTAATAATTCGCTCAAAAGGAAGGCTTTTTATGTGGTTGGGGGCATTTTATGAAGCAATTGGTGCTTTGGATAATCGAAAACCAACACCAAGAAAGTAACAAAAGGCCTTTTGGTTTAGAAATATCGATATTGGAAAAAGGGGTAAAGAAAACTCGATTAATTGATCAATTTGTTGTTGATGATTTCTTGGTTGCCCAACGGCGAATAAAAGAAAACGGAAGCGGGAAAAGCAAATTGACCGTCGTGTGCGATATGGTTCATTGGTTTCAAGAAATGACAATGATTCCCGACTTACCGCTTAAACAACAATATGCTCACTTGGAATTGGAACTCGAAAAACTCTTTCCCAATTATCAAGAGGACTTTTGTTTTCACCACGAAAAAATTAAAAAAAAAGAAAGAGTATATTTTATTACTTCCTTCGTTAACATTAAATTCTTTAATTCTTTAGCTAGTTTTTTGAAAAAGGTTTTGGAAGATTTAGACTTGCCCCATCAGGGGGGCGAGGTTATGATAAATCCCTGGCAAATAAGGAGAATTGAAAAGGGAAATAGTTTGGTGATTATACCTCGTTCCCGAAATATCCAGGTCCAAGTTTTTAACCAAAAACATCTGACTGGCTTTTTTCAAACCCTAATTGATGGGAAATTAACTCTTGAAAAGGCAAAATTGGCTTTAATGCGTATTAACCATGGACTTTTGAACCAATTTGCTTTCGATCATATCATGCTATATTTTGACCAAACAATGCCAAAAGAATGGGAAAAACAGTTCCTGGATGTGGCAAAAAGTCTATTTGGAAGTAAGATAATAGAAATTCATGAAAGCTGGTTTTTAAAAAAACCCAATTTGGCTTGTTTTCGGAGTTTGATTAGGGAATTGGAAGCGGTGATTAAAGGTGAAAAAAGGGCAGATTGGAAATAAGGGTTTCACCCTTTTGGAATCATTGATGTCGCTAGTGCTTGCATCAGCGCTATTGGGAATGATCGGAACCATGTTACTATCATATTATCAAGTAAAATCGCATAAAGCCAAAATGGATTTCATTTTTGATACAGTTGTATTAATCAATGAAACACACATTGGCAATTGGGCGTTTTTTTGTGATGGGGAAAATATAAAAAACTATCTTCATCCAAATCCTGTTTGCAATACAAAAAAAGGAATTAATTATTATTATCTTTATTATGATGAATATTTAAGACCAAAGAAATCACCGGATGGCGCCAACTTTTATTTTGAACTTATTTATCAACCCGACATTAGAAACAACCAAAGGATTTATATTTTATACATTCGCGCACAAAGCACAACCTATGGACAATTACCTTATTTGAACGACTTTGATATTTTCCCTGCCGTGGCAGTTAATTTGGAGGAACCCGATGGTTAAGAATTGTCAAGGTTATACAATGCTTGGGGTAATTTTGATGATCCTTTTAATTGCCTTAAGCTCGGTTGTTTTTATTTCGGAAATAACTGTTTCAGTAAGTGAAGAACAAATTAAGCAAAACGAGAAACTTGAACCAATCGCCCATAAAAATTATGTTTTGCGATATCTTTATTATCACAATAAACCGCTGACCCCTACCAACGGTTGGGTGGAAGTAAAAGAAGTTCAATTGTTAAAATATCGGATTTCGGAAGAAGCGGGTTTAATTTACTTTGATGTTTATTTATTTTCTCACTTTGATAATATTTATCGCGCCATAATTACTTATGAAAAAGGTTTGCCTATAATCGTAAAATGGGGAAAAATCGACGAAGAGGTGCCTGTAGAAATGAAAAAGATCCGACATAACCAAAAGGGGGGAGTAAATGAATTGGCGTTACAGAGCCAAAACTATCGATAATACGAAGATTACCGGAATAATCGAAGCTAATGATGAGAATAACCTAAGAGCAATTTTATCAGAACAAAAGTTTTTCCTGGTAAAAGCCAAAGCGGTAAAAAACTTAAAATTATCGTCCAAATTTCGGAAACGCTTGTCGTTTCGCCAATTGGCCAATTTTAGCCGTCAGTGGTCAGCCATGCTTGCATCGGGTGTAGATATCAGAACATCTTTGCAAACGATACGCGACCATTCGGAAAGTCGGGTAATGAAAAGTCTCTTAACCATGATTTATGTCGATATTTCCAAGGGTACCGATATTTCGATTGCTTTGGGAAAATTCAATTCCTTTTTTACGCCTTTTTTTGTCCATATGATTCAAATAGGAGAATTTAGCGGTAATCTGCCCCATGTTTTACAACAATTGACTGTTTATTATGAAAATGAGGATTGCTTAGAGCGCAAGCTTAAACAAGCGTTTCAGTATCCCAAAATACTATTACTTTTCAGCGGAGTCGTGGTTTTGATCATTAGCTTTTTCATTTTGCCTTTATTTACCAAATTATTCAACAAACTTCAAGTACCTGTTCCTGTGGTTATTCGAATAATTAATAATTTTACATCCTTCTTTAAACGCGCCTGGTCGTTTATTTTATTCTTTGTTTTGATATTCATTTTGGGAATTCGCTTTATTCTAAAAAAACCGAATATTAAAAAAGCAATTGACCAATTTAAAACGAAAATACCGATTTATCAACGTTTTCTAATCTCCTCCTTGACATCTAAATTATCGAGAGCTTTGAGTATCTTGTTGCAAGCAAGCGTCAATTTAACGGATAGTTTTCCGATTGTCATTCCTTTAATGGCCAATAGTTACATTGAAAGTAAATTGCATAGTGCTTTTAATGAGATTTTGAAAGGTACAAGCTTTTCCCAAGCTTTAAAGGATGCCAATCTTTTCCGTTCTGATTTTTTGGAAATGGTTAAAGTAGGGGAACAAAGCGGAGAACTAGGGTCTATGCTTAGCACCACAACAGCTTACTTGGATGAACAAGTTCTGGATAATATGCATAAGCTTGTGGCGTTGATAGAACCTTCTTTGATTGTGTTGATAGCGGGTTTAATCATTATTATTATGTCCGTTGTCTTTTTTCCTTTAATGAATATCATGAAATACCGCTTTTAAGGAAGCAAAAATGACTTTTAACCATGTATTGGCAAACCGATTAATCAGTTATTCCCCAATGCTGCGAAAAAAGGCCAAGCAATTTTTAGAACAATTACCAAAGGAAGCCAAACCTTCCCGGTTTGATTATGAATTGTTAAATCAACAACTGATTTCCGAAGAAGATCTATTAAAAATCATAGCTTCAATTTGGAACATTCCGATTTATGATGAAACAAAACATATTCTTGATGCGACATTGCTTAAAAAGTTTTCCATGGATTTTATCATCAAAAACCAAATTTTACCTCTTTGTTTTTGCAACGGTAAATATTGGATAGCCATAACCGATTGGTTTTATCTCTTTATTCATCAAAAACTGATTTGCCTATTGGATAAACCATATCAACCGGTTTTAATGACTAAAAAAGTATGGGAAGGGATTTGTCAAATGCTTTTTTCTCATCGCGAAACGCTTTTGTTACTTAATAATATGGAACAGGATACGCCTATTATAGATAGAGAAAACGATGAAGAAAACCAAGAAATAGACACAGCACCTATTGTTCAACTTGTCGATGCCATTATCAAAGAAGCGATTTCCATTGGTGCCAGCGATATCCACTTTGAACCCATGGAGCGAAATGTTCGTGTTCGGATGAGGATTGACGGCATTTTAGTAAAAAAAGCCAACCTTAACCATAAAATATACTCATCACTTTTAACAAGAATTAAGATAGCATCAAATATTGATATTACGAAAAGGCGAATTCCTCAGGATGGACGGATGAAATATTTGGAGAACAATCAGGAATATGATTGCCGGGTATCGACATTGCCGATCTCCGAAGGGGAAAAGATTGTTATTCGGATATTGGATCACCGGCGTTTGGGGCTTAAATTTCGCGATATCGGAATAAACGAAAAAGACCAAATTTTAATCGAAAAACTGCTTTCTGCACCATATGGTATGATTTTGGTTACCGGACCTACCGGCTGTGGGAAGACCACAACGCTTTATTCCTTCATCCAAGAATTAAACAAAAGTGATTGTAATATCGTAACGGTCGAAGATCCCATTGAATACCGACTTGAAGGCATTAATCAATTGCAAGTAAATCCCGGAATAGAGGTTACATTTGCCAAGGCATTGCGCAGTATCTTACGGCAGGACCCTGACATCATAATGATAGGGGAAATCCGGGACGAAGAAACCGCTCAAATGGCTACGCGCGCCGCTATTACCGGTCATTTGATTCTCGCAACTTTGCACACCAATCATGCCTGTAATGCCATCACCCGTTTATTGGATATGGGAATAGAATCATATTTGACTGCGGAAGCTTTAATAGGTGTGGTATCGCAAAGATTAATTCGCAAACTCTGCCCTCACTGTAAAGCCTCATTTCAACCAACTGCTTGGGAAAAGCAAAAAATTGGAAAAGAAATAAATCAGTTATATCGGGCAGTCGGTTGCATCAAATGTCAAATGACGGGTTATGAGGGCAGAGTGGCGGTTATGGAAATTATGTTGATTGATGAAAAAATCAGAAGGCTAATTAATAGCCAAGCATCAATTGAAACGATAAATTCGCTTGCTATCCAAAATGGCATGCTTACTTTACGGGAGGGTTGTATAAACCTTTTATTGAAAGGTCAAACCACCCTCCAAGAACTAATCCGACTTGGAATAATCTAAAAAGAAAGGGATGAGAAAAATATGAAATTACTCAAATCAAAAAAAGGTTTTACGATGATTGAAATGTTGATTGCTGTTACGATTATGGGAATTTTAGCCTCCATGATGGTAGTGCAATACGGCGATTATGTTAAAAGAAGCGAAGAAGCTGTGATAAAACATGAACTAAATCAAATTATTCATGTTATCGATACTGCAATCGCCTCCGGCAATGCTTATATCGGCGAAGGTTTTGATGTTCCGGTAACTTCTTATCACGATCTTTCCAAAGCAGAAGATTTCCGGCAAATCTACGAATTAGAAACTGAAGGAATACTTCCGGGGGAATTGGAAATTCATGAAGGAACCATTTTAGCTTATACCCATAACGAACGCACGGCTTATTACGACTTTATTGCTCGGACTTTCCGTGATGATTTTACGCCAGGAAAAGACTAAGGGATTTTCGTTAATTGAACTGGTGATTGTGGTATCGCTTTTATCGCTTTTGGCAACCATAACGGTTCCTCATTTTCAATATTATTTGAAGAAAAAACAACAAGCCGAGTGCGATCAAATTGCCTATCAAATTAGGCAACTGTTTGTGGAATACATCTTAGAAGGTGCCTATCAACCCGGCTACTCCTATCCCCTAAAAACCAAGTTTGTGGATGAAAGCGAAAATTTGGAAAATGATTTCCAAGTGACTGATTTTGTCTATTTTACAGGAGTAGTTTTGCGAGGATTAAATTGGCGTTATCAGAGCGATTATAAGATGTCAACGGTTTACCATGAGGAAACGAAAAAAGCTATTGTGAAGGTAGACGTAAAATACCTGGAAGGAATGCAAATCCAATATACTTTTGAATTAACTGAAGCTTTAGTAGGCGATTACGACACCGCAATCCTTCTTTCCTTCATTTATTATGATCCCAATGGTTGCCAGAAGGAGCTGTTTATTCAATAAAAATGTGTTTTTAGGGTGGTAATTTTACTCGTCCAAGTAGACAAAAAACCGGTAAAATGGTATAATATTTTGACTAGTATTAGGACGAGGTGATATTATGGCAAAGCCAAATAAAAGGCCAAATCGTTTTCTCTATCATTTAACATTTTGGCTGATTTACCCGTTTTTTAAAATAAAAAACCGCGTACGGATTAACCGGAAAACGGTTCGCAAAATTAAAGGACCGATGATTGTAATTGCCAATCATCCGTCAAGGCCGGATTTTATCTATAGTATAGCTGCGATGTACCCATTAAGACTCAATGTGGTTGTGGCAAGATATTATACTTTTATTCCGAAAATTAATGCCCTCATAAAAAGATTTCGGGTAATTCCCAAAAACCTGTATAATCCCGACAGTTCCACCATTAAAGGAATAATTGGTGTCATTAGGCAAGGCGGATCGGTATTGTTAATGCCGGAAGGAAGATTGAGTTCCGACGGAACTAAAGGTATTATGCCGGACGGCATTCATAAATTGGTCAAAAAAATGGAAGTTCCGCTTGTTTTGGTAAAAATCAACGGTGCCTTTATGACTGGGGGAAAATGGATAACTTCGCGGCGAAGAGGAAGAATCGAAGTAACCGCTTCGGTTTTGCTATCCAAAGAAGAAGTTGTTGCTTTATCAGCCGAAGAGATTCGTCAAATAATCGATCAATCCTTGGAATATAACGATTATTTATGGCTTGAAAAGCGTCCGGAAATTGGGTATAAGGGAAAAAGTTTGGCTAGTGGATTGGAGAATATCCTCTATTTATGCCCAAACTGCCAAAGCGAATTTACCCTTAAACCCCATAAACACCAATTTACCTGTGCGCATTGTGGGTATTCGGTTACCTTGAATCGGCGTTATCGGTTTGAAAGCGACAAACAGCCGGTTATTTTCACTACTATCTTGGATTGGTTTAATTATCAAAAACAAGTTGCATTGAGGGATATTGAACAAGGAAAAATGTTGGAAACCGAAGTTATCCTCAAAAATCCGCTTTCCAATGGCAAGAAAACCGAACTTTTGGAAGTCGGAAAGGGTAAATGTTTCTTAAATAGCGAAGGCCTAAGGTATCGGGGAACGCAAAACGGTCAAGAAGTAGACATATTTTTCCCGATTTCTATTATGCCAACCCTTTTATTTGGTTGCAATGAAGATTTTGAAATTTACCATGATAATCAGTTTTATTACTTTTTACCGATTGAAAATCGCCTTCAAACTGTGAAATGGTCGATTTATACCGAAGCAGCTTATTTAAATTATCATGAAGAAAAAAGCAAAGTCAGTTAGTCAAACAAATTTAACCGGCTTGCTTTTGTAAATGTTAAAATGAATATGTACAATTTTGGCGGTTTGAAAATGTACAAAATTGTACATATTTTTTTATACGTGATATAATTCAACTCGATATTACGGAGGTTTAATTATGCGAACAGACATTAACATATCGCTCTTGGAGAAGGAAATAAGTAATTCCTTTATTTTAATCCTATTACAAAAAGAAGGTTGACAAATTCCTTTATTGAAGGTAAGAACAACTTTCAATGTTAAAGTAATTAAACGAGTTAGATTTGGATATAAAAACTGGGAATTATTTTGAGAAAAAGTAAAAATGAGATACGCAAAAAAAGCTCCTAACCCGATTGTGATTAGGAGCTTTTGTGGTTTTGTGGATAGTATTGTGGTTTTAACATCATAAAACCCCAAACTTATTTCAAGAACCCTTTATTTTCTAATCTTTTGAATTGCCGGAAGGATAGTATCGATTTTTTGAAGCAAATGGCTCGCATCTTCCAAAGTCAAGGCTTGAATCGCGTCGCTTTTTGCCCTTTCCGGATAGGTATGAATTTCGACGATAATTCCGTCTGCCCCGCAGGCTGCACTGGCCAGCGATAAAGGTATGATTAAATCGTTACGTCCGGTAGCATGGGAAGGATCGACAATGACAGGCAATTTGGTTAATTGTTTCAATAAAGCAACGCTGCTTAAGTCGAGGGTATTGCGTGTGGAAGTCTCAAACGTTCTGATACCCCGTTCACAAAGAATGACATTAGGATTTCCTTCCATCAAAATATGTTCCGCTGCCCCCAGCCATTCTTCCACGGTATTGCCGAAGCCGCGTTTTAGGATGACCGGATGGTCGGTTTTACCAACGGCTTTCAATAACGGAAAGTTTTGCATGTTCCGGGCACCGATTTGCAGAATATCAACAAATTCCCGATATTTCGGAAAATCGTGGTAATCGGTTATTTCCGTGACGATTTTTATTCCGGTTTCCGCTTTTACCCGTTTCAGAATTTCCAAAGCTTCGTATCCCAAACCTTGAAAGGTATGAGGTGAGGTACGGGGCTTGAACGCGCCTGCACGCATATACTTGATTTGGTGTTCTAAAAGAAAACGAGCGTATAATTTCATGTCTTCTTCATTTTCAACCGCGCAGGGACCGGCGATGAGGACAAAAGATTGGGAATCAAATCCCATTTCTGATAGTTTTTTTGGTTTAACCTGATAAACCAATTGATAGTTATACATTAGTCACCTCGAGTAAATATTGGATTGCCCGATAATAGCTTTTAAAATGTTCGCCGTAAAATTGGGCAACACACGCAGGAGCAATCACCGAAGTTGCGCGAAAAGGTTCCCGCCGGGAAATATCCGATAAATGGACTTCTACAGTTGGGATGTTGATGGCTTTAATGGCATCGTAAATGGCATAGGAATAATGGGTATAAGCACCAGGGTTGATTACAATGCCTTGGTATTGGTTGATGGCTTCGTGCAAGAAGTCGATAATAGCTCCCTCATGATTTGTTTGCACAATTTTATAGGTAAAGCCCCATTCTTTACTTAATTGATCAATAAAATGAAGTAACTCCGAATAGGTTTCGGAACCGTAAATTTCTGGTTCGCGTTTTCCAATCAAATTAAGATTCGGGCCATTGATGATTAAGATATTCATTTAGTTTTTCTCCCGTTTCTTGTAAGATATTATGAGGATTATCGATAATGATATCCGCAAATTCTCTATATAGTCTTTCCCGATTTTGGGCTAATGCTTTAAGTTTATCGATAGTGTGGGATAGCGGTCTAGTTTCGTCGATGCGGGGGATTAGCCATTCGAACGGTAAATTTAGCCAAATGATGATGCTGTTTTGAGATAACAACAACATGTTTTCCTCGTTTTCCACGACACCCCCACCGGTTGCGATAACCGAATTTTGTTTCTTGGCAAGTTCCTTAATTACCGCTTTTTCCTGGGCTCGGAATTCTTCAAGGCTTGGCAGGTCATGGATCGATTGCTTGCGGGATTCCAATATTTCATCGGAATCGAAAAAGGTTTTTCCCAAGGTATAAGCTAAAGCTTTTCCTAAAATTGTTTTTCCGCTGTAAGGTAATCCTATTAAAACAATATTTACATGTTGTAAATAAACCGTTTTTACGACATCGATAGTTTTGGGACTGGTAATCTTTTGCTTTTGCCAGATTTCTTCGGTCAGTCTTCCCCCAGAAACTAACATATAAAGACCATAAGCTAGTTTTAATTGGGGAAAGGTTCTTTGAAGTTTTCTTCCCTCTTGCAAAAAAGCACTGCGGTGCGGATTGTAATTGACGTCGATAAAAGCTTTGGGACTGGTGAATTGATCAAAGGAAACCAAATAAGTTGATTCTAGCTGAGGATGAACGCCGTAAGGTATAGTATTGACGATAATGGTATAGTCTTGGTAATTGGCAATGTTTGCCAAATAATCGTCGGTTTCCTCGTGCAGGGTGCGTCCCAATTTTTGAACAGTTTTTGCTCCTCGATCTTTTACTGCCCAAAAAACGGTTTGGGCGGTTGCGCCATTGCCCAAAATCAAAACCTTTTCGTTGGAACAGTCAATTTGAAAATAATCCAACATTTCCCAGAAAGCCTGATAATCAACATTATCGCCTTGGCGTTGCCCGCTTTCCCAAGAAAGGACATTGGTTATTTGGGTTTTTTGTGCAATCGGTGATAAATTGTGAGCAAGTTTGCTGGCTTGTACCTTAAAAGGGTTGGTAATATTTAAACCAATATGAGCGTTTGTTTTGAGAAAATTCTCCAAATCCGCGGTTTCAAATAATTGATAATTAGAATTGCCAAAAGCTTTGTGAATTAAGGGAGAATAAGAATAGGAAAGGCTTTTTCCCACTAATCCCGTAGCGAATTGCCTAGCTTTGGATTGGCGAATGATTTCCGCGTAAATGGCGGATATTTCTTGAGGATAAGGAAAAAATTCGGTTTTGGCAAGCACCGCTTGTTCCCTAGCTTCATCGGTTAAAGGCAATTGCAATTGGCTTTTTGCTTGATAAATTTGGGGCATTAACTTTAAGCGGGCAGCAATTTTTTCCATGATTTCCGTATCCAACTCATCAATTTGTTTGCGTAAATCCTTTAGTTTATCCATATTGATTCTCCAACCACAAATCGAAAATGGCAAAAGCCGTTAAAGCTTCCACAACCGGCAACACCCGGTGAACAATGCAAGGGTCGTGTTTGCCGGTTATTTGTTTGGTGATATTGGTATCGGTGATGACATTGATGGTTGTTTGGGGTTTCTTGATACTTGACGGCGGTTTTACGCCCACGGTAAAGACAATCGTGTTCCCATTGGTGATTCCGCCATTGATTCCCCCTGCATGATTCGATAAAAACTTAACCACCCCTAAATGGCTTTCAATTTGATCGTTTTGCTTGGATCCCAAACTTTCCGTTCCGGAAAAACCGTCACCAAATTCGAGAGCTTTTACACCAGGGATAGAAAACATCAAATGCGATAAATAACTTTCCACGCTGTTGAAGAAGGGTTCGCCAAGGCCAACCGGACAACCGAAAACAAAGGTTTGGATCGTTCCGCCTACGGAATCGCCAAGCGAAGAGACTTTTTTAATTGTCGACATCATAAGGTTTTGAGCCCTTTGGTCGATTGCTGGAAAAGCCATCTTTTTTAGACTTAACAATAAATCTAAATCAATTTGGTTATAATCAAGGGGTTTATCCTGAATGTTGCGAATCGATTTGATGCGGCTGGCAATGAAAATCCCTTTTTGATTCAATAATTCCTCACAAATACAACCGAGGATTATTAAAGGTGCGGTTAAACGACCGCTAGAATGCCCCCCGCCTAAATAATCATGATTGCCATGAAATTTTTTATAAAGCGGATAATCGGCGTGTCCTGGGCGAATTACCCCATATTCATAGGGAGAAGAATCAAAATCTTGATTGGAAATTAGGATCGATAAAGGGGCTCCGGTGGTGTGATTTTCGAAATAGCCACTGACAATTTGAAATTCGTCTTTTTCCCGACGCGGTGTGGAAATTTCGGGAAGACCCTTTCTGCGGGCTAAGCCTTCGTAAATCTTCTCTATGTTTAAAGTGTATCCCGCCGGCAGACCGTCAATGGTAATACCGAGGCATGGTCCGTGAGATTCGCCGAAAAGGCTGATGCGTACATTTTTACCAAAGGTGTTCATGAGCCAACTCCTTTTGCCAAGTTTCAATTGTTTGTTTTACCAATTCATACTTGCCGACTTTTGGGATTTTGGCAAGGGTGATATTTTCGCTTTCGATCTTTTTATCAGATTTTATTTGGGAAAGAATTTCTTCCAGGGTAAAAGAAATATCCGGTAAAAGGGAATATTTACTTAAAACCTTTTTTAGTCTTGGTCTAAGGGAGGAATTTATCTCCCAAAGCATGCCCCATGCTATCGCTTCGCCATGGGTTAAGGTGAATTTGGATAAACTTTCCAAGACATGTCCAACCGTATGACCAAAATTCAATACTTTTCGTTTGTGGGAATCAAACTCGTCATAGGATGATATTTGGGCTTTTAATTCGACACAGCGGAAAATCAAATCATTTTGGTTAAATGTTTGATTCTCGATTTTTTCCAATAATGCCTCGTCGAACAATAAAGCATACTTTATCGCTTCTGCCATTCCGGAGTTGAATTGTTTTTGAGGTAGGGTTTTTAAAAAGGATGAATCAATAATAATTTCTTTTGGTTGGTAAATAGTTCCAATTTGGTTCTTAAGGCTTTGGATATTAAGAGCGTTTTTGCCGCCGATTGAAGCGTCGATTTGGGACAACAGGGTTGTGGGTACATTGACAAATCTCAACCCTCGTTTATAAGAGTTAGCGACAAACCCGGTCAAATCGCTAATTGAACCGCCTCCCAAGGCAATCAAAACCACATTTTTGTCGACTTGGCGTTTAAGCATTTCCTGGATTACCATCGAATAGGTTTCGATATCCTTGGCTTTTTCGCCTTCGGGAACGATAATAGTCGGGATGTCAGAAATCGTGTGGGCATATAAATTAGCAATTGTTTCGTCGGTGATAATCAATAAAGAGTGGTCTAAGGATAGTTTCTTTAGTTCCTCACCAACAATATTTTCACCGCATTTTATAGTAACAATGCCATTTAGGTGGGGAATTCGCAAGGTTTTCATATTAATCCTCCCAATTTATTTTTCCACCCAAGGTCTGATAGTCTCGCCAAAAGTAAGGATAAGATTTGGCTACCACCTGAGGATTGGTTAACTTGACGGGCTTTTCAAAGCGACTGGCAAGGGAAGCCACCATCATCGCCAAGCGATGGTCGTTATCCGGATTAATGGTTATTCCCCCCGCAAAAAAAGCACAGCCGGTAATTGCCAAGCTATCGTTTTTAAGGACTGTTTTTGCGCCTAATTGGTTTAGAATACGAATGGTTGATAAAAGACGGTTGGATTCTTTTTTTATCAAACGCTTTAACCCGGTAAAATAAGAAGTACCTTCAATCGTCGCTGATAGTCCCATCAAAATAGGACCTAAATCGGGAATTTGGGTCAAATCAACTTTTATGGGTTTAAGCAAAGATTTTTTAATGGATACGCTGGAGCCTGAAAGCGTAATATCGGCTCCACTAGCTTGGAGAATGTCCACAATCCTATAGTCTCCCTGAACAGAAGGAAAAAATAAATTATTGATTGTAACCCCTTTCCCAAGTACACCCGCAACAAGCATATTGGCCATTTGGGAATAATCGCCTTCGATAGTAAAACGGGTAGGTGCGTAATTTTGGTATTCATCGATAAAGACCTTAAGGGAATCAGAGTTTTGCTTTAAAAAAAAGTTTATATTGAAAGCTTTCATTACCGATAAAGTCATGTCAAGATATGGATCCAAAACAGGATTTAAAATGGTAATTTGCATGGTTTTTTTCTTTAGAGGTGCCATTAAAAGTACTCCGCTAATCAATTGGGTACTGGCGGAATCACTCATGGTCAATTGATTACCAAATCCTACTGTTGATACTTTTAATAGGGAAGCGTTTCTTATGTGTTGGATGCCTATCTGTTTTAAATCTTCGGTGTTAAGGCGATTCAACAATCTTTTGGTTCCCGAAAACGTTGCATCTTTTTGCCAATATAGAATAAGGGGAATCAGAAAACGCAAGGTAGAACCGCTTTCCCGACAATCGATTGTTGTGCTGATAGGCTTAATTTCTTGAGGTGGGATAACGGATAAGACGCCATCTTGTTTAAAAGAAAACTTAACCCCCAACAGTTCTAAAGCTTGGATAGTTGCTTTAGTGTCTTCGGAGATTAAAGGGTTGATTATCTCCGAAGGTTTGTTTGCCAAAACGCTCGCAATCAAAACTCGATGGGTTAGGCTTTTCGAAGGCGGGGCGCTGATAGTCCCACTTAATGAACTCGGTTGGATTTGCAACATATTTACACCTCAAGGGTTATTTTTTGCCATTATTAACAGTATTATTATACAGTAAAACACGGATATTTGCAATCAGAAAGGAAGGACGCGGTGAAAAAAACCTTTCAAGGGCTTTTAATCGGCATTGCCAATGCCATACCCGGTGTAAGCGGGGCAACTATGGCTATTTTGTTTGATGCATATGATGAACTCTTAAATTTGTTTGAAAAACCTTATTCGTTTAAAGTACTTAAAAAAAATTTTTATTTGCTTATCGGCATGGCACTCGGAACTGTTGGGGCGGTTTTGGGGCTGACCGTTCTTTTTTCGCGCTTTCCCCTTTTGATGACATGCTTTTTTTTAGGGCTAGTTTTGTCGGGAGTATTAGGGGTAATAAAAAAAGTAAAAAACTTATCCATAAACGGTGTAATTATGTTTTTTATTGGGGTATTGATTATTTTAGGTATCGAAATATTGGCTAATATTTCGAGGAATACCAAGCCGCCATTGTATTGGTTTGCCTTTGGCGGATTATTCACCAGTATTGCCATAATTTTACCGGGAGTAAGTGCCAGCTTAACTTTAATGGCCTTAAATTTGTTTTTTCCCATAATTGCTTTGTTGAAAGCATCTTTGGAATCCTTTTTTGTTTTTTCCTTTCCTTCCTGGGAAAAAATTGTTCCGGTAGGTTTATTTGGGCTAACTTTAAGCATTGGGATCGTTGTTTGTGCTAAAACCATGAAAAAAATGGTAAGCCGCCATCAGGAGAAACTAACCTTCTTATCCCTTGGTTTAATCATCGCTTCCATTGGAGCGGTTATTGCTGAACTTCCGATTTCCAACCATGTATTGGCGCTTCCTTGGGAGATTATTTTGGGAACTGGATTGGGAATTTTTACGTTTTTTATGCTAAATCTTTTTATCAAACAACCTCCCAAACATTTAGGTTAAATCCTAAATGTTTTTTCACATAAATTGCCATTTGCGTCGAAATATGGTAGAATAATATTACTTAAGCCGGCCAATATTATTTCTGCGAGGTAAAACATGAAAAAAACGACGGAACTCTTTTTTAGTTTTTTAAAAATCGGGGCTTTTACTATCGGAGGCGGTTATGCGATGATTCCTTTAATGCAACAGGAAATTGTCGAAAAGAAGAAATGGTTAAAACCCGAAGAAGTTATTGACATGGTAGCAATCTCAGAATCTACCCCGGGAGTCTTAGCGGTAAATTTTGCGACCTATGTCGGTTATCGAGTTGCAGGGGTATGGGGCAGCATTGTGGCCACATTGAGCGTTGTTTTGCCTGCTTTTATAATTATTTTATTGTTATCGACCGTTTTAGCGGCTTACAGTGATAACAGCCTTATTCAAGCAATCCTAAAAGGCATAAAAGCCGGAGTCGTTGTTTTGTTAATCAGAGCTATTGTCAAATTAATAAAAATCTGCAAGTTAACCCCTTTTAATATTGTTTTGATTATTTCCACCATTCTGGTATCACTGTTGGTAAAAGGAATTGTATTTTATATTATTATTAGCGGCGCCATCATCGGAATAATTTATGGCCTGATTTTTGCGAAGGAAACTTTTAAAGCATGAAAATTGTTTGGAACTTATTTTGGAATTTTTTCTTAATCGGTTTGTTTACTTTCGGGGGCGGTTACGCGATGATTCCGATGATCGAAGAAGTCGCCCTTAGGGAAACATGGATATCTTCCGGAACGGATATCTATGGCTGGGTAGGAATAGCCGAAGGAACCCCAGGACCGTTTGCGGTAAACATTGCGACGCTTTTGGGTTATCAAAATGCCGGTTTTATCGGGGCATTTTTTGCCACTTTGGGTGTAATTCTGCCTTCTTGGATTATCCTCGTCTTAATCGCTGCTTTTGGGAAAAAGATCTTGGAAACCAAATACGCGACGGCAGCCTTAAAAGGTTTGCGTCCAGTAGTAATCGGACTAATCAGCGTGGTGGTAATCGGTTTAATTTATCAAAATCTTTTTCAAACTTCCCTAGATTTATGGAACCTTTCAATCAAAGGGTTTGATTATTTTAGTTTAATTATCGGGATTGTTGTCTTTGGGGTTTCTTTAATCAAAATAAAACAAAAAAGCTTATCGCCCATTTTTCTGATAATTTTATCGGGTCTTCTTGGTATCTTGTTTTACCAAGTGGTGGGAATATGAATAAAATAATTCTAATTAATAAACCAAGCGGAATGACCAGCCATGATGTGGTTAACCGGTTGCGAAAAATCTTTGGCATAAAAAGAATTGGACACACCGGAACTTTGGATCCTTTGGCAAGCGGTTTGTTGGTACTCTGTTTGGGTTCGGCAACCAAATTGGTTCCCTTTTTGGAACAAGATGATAAAGTTTATGATGTAGAAATTATGCTGGGGAAGTCTACCACAACAGGCGATTTGGCTGGAGTTGTATTGGCAGAAACAATGGTTCCTCACTTTTCTTTAGAGAAAATAGACCAAGTATTAGCCAATTTTGAAGGGGAAATCGTCCAAACACCCCCGAAATTTTCCGCTATCAAAGTTCAAGGGAAAAAACTCTATGAATATGCGCGAAAAAACCAAGAAGTGGAAATCCCAAAACGAAAGATTCACATTTACAGTTTAAAACGCACTTCAGATATTTTTTATCAAAATGGGGTGTGTACTTTTAGGTTTTTGGCTCATGTCTCGAAAGGAACTTATATTCGTTCCCTTTGTGAAGATATCGCCAAAGCTTTGAATTTACCGGGTGTCATGAGCAATCTGGTTCGTTTAAAGTGCGGAAAATTTGCTTTGCATGATGCTTCAACATTGGAAGAAGTGGAACAAAACCAGGTACGCTTTCTTTCCATGCTTGATGCTTTAACTTTTCCCGTTATTTCTCTAAGCAAAGATTTGCAAAAGCTAGTTAAAAACGGGGTGGCGATCCCTGCGGACCGTTTAAAAATCTCGTTTCCGCTGGTGGCGATTGCGGAACAGAAAGAATTGCGCGCGATATATCAATTAGAGGAAAGAAAAAATGTTTATAAGGCAGTAAGAATATGGTTATAATAAGATTAAGCAAAGACTCATCAACTAATCCAAAAATAAATATACCGTTAATCGCCGCTTTAGGTCAATTTGATGGTCTCCATGAAGCCCATCAAGTGTTAATCAAAAAAGCCGTAGCATTAGCGAAAGAAAGAAACTTAAAAAGCGCGGTCATATCTTTTGACCCCCATCCCGATATTATTTTGAAGAAACAAACCGACCCATCATATTTAACTCCTTTAGATAAAAAGAGTACTTTTATCGAAAACCTGGGAGTGGATTATCTATTAATTGTGGAGTTTGATGAGGAAGTCGCGCGGCTTTCCCATCAAGATTTTGTTAAATCTTACTTATTAGCACTTAAGGTAAAAGGGATAGTGGTCGGTTTTGATTATCGTTATGGTTTCAAAGGTCTGGGCAATTGTCAAACCTTGACAAGCGATTCGGATGGGCAAATTGAGGTTACCGTAATTGACGAAATAAAATATGATAATCAAAAGATGGGATCAACCCTAATACGTCAATATTTAAAAGAAGGACGGATGGAAGACGTTAGCGCCCTTTTGGGAAGGTTTTACGAAGTAGAAGGAAAAGTAATCGAAGGAAGCAAAATCGGCAGAAAGCTCAATCTTCCCACCGCAAACCTGGCTATCCGTTCGGATTTTGCGCCTTTAAAGTCCGGTGTTTATGCAGCTTTGGTGGAGTTTATGAACCAAAAATATATTGGCGTCTGCAATATCGGCTATAATCCTACTTTTAACACTCAAAAAGAACGGCGTTTGGAAGTCCATATATTGAATTTTGAAGGCGAATTGTACGACAAAACGATCAAAGTACAATTTGTCAAATGGTTGCGTGACGAAATGGTTTTTAAAAATCTTTATGAATTTCAAACCCAAATTGAAAATGATATTAAGCTTACCAAAAGCCTTGTTGCGCCACTTTTAAAAGCAAAAAATCGAATCTAAAAACCT
>DUPC01000045.1 GCA_012838545.1 Acholeplasmataceae bacterium | reverse complement strand
AAGTGGGGTTTTAATTAATGATTTATTTTGTAGCATTCTTAGGATTAGTATTCGGAAGTTTTTTAAACGTTCTAATATATCGATTACCTAATAACAAGTCGATTGTTCGCCCCGCTTCGCATTGTCCGAATTGTCAACACAAGCTTGCTTGGTATGACAATATTCCGGTGGTAAGTTATTTGCTTTTGGGCGGAAAATGTCGCTATTGCAAGAAAACCATTTCTCCCCGTTATTTGATGGTTGAATTAATCAATGGGGGACTTTGGGCTTTATCATATAGTGTTTTTGGATTCAATGGATTAATGGTTCTGGCTTGTGTTTTTATTTCTGTTTGCCTGGTTATTACTTTCATTGATCTAGAACATATGATTATTCCTGATTCCATGAATATTGGAATATTGGTAGTTGGAATCGTATTAATCTTTTTGCCTAATCGGCTGGGGAACCCTAGTTTATCCATTACCTGGCAAGACCAAGTTATTGGTTTTGGCTTTGGCATTGGTTTCCTTTTGTTGATGGCTTTAATCGAAAAAGTTTTTCAAAAGGAAGTTATGGGTGGCGGGGATTTGAAAATGATAGCAGCAGTAGGTCTGTTTTTAGGGTGGCAGTTAACCATCCTTGGAATAATGCTGGCATCAATAATTGGCAGCCTTATTGAAATCATTCTTAGAATTGCTTCCCTACGCGCAAAAAACGAACCGCTTCCCTTTGGTCCTTATTTGGTAATTGGGTTTTTAACATCATTATTTGTAGGAATCGATTTAATTAATTGGTATTTGAACTTATTTAAATTTTAGAAAGGAGGAAGCAGAGTGCCCAAATATCGTTTTAAAGCCAAAAACATTGAAAATAAAATCCTGCGGGGTGTCTATGTAGCAAGAGATGATGACGACTTGCGGGAAATCATATCTAATCAAGGCTTTTTTCTTATCTCCTTTCGAAAGATCCCGGAAAGCGCACAGCTTTTTAGTTTCTTAGAAAAAATTAAACCAGATGATTTAACTGCCTTTTGTCGCCAATTTTCCATCATGGTGACAGCAGGTATTGAAATATCGGACTGTATTGCCACCTTACGGGACAATACGAAAGTCAAAAAACTCAAAACTATTTTAGAAGATGTTCATAAATCTTTGATGGAAGGTGTTATGCTTTCCGAAGCATTTGCAAAATACCCTAAAACTTTCCCTCAATTCTTTACCAATATGATATACATCGGTGAATTGAGCGGAAATATGGATTTCGTTTTGAATCGGTTAGCTGATTACTATGAAAATGATGCCAAAGTAAAGAAAAAGATTAAAAGCTCACTAACATATCCTAAGATTTTGTTGTTGTTGAGTGTAGCGGTGGTAATAGTGCTGAGCGTATTTGTTATGCCGATGTTC
This sequence comes from Acholeplasmataceae bacterium, assembly GCA_012838545.1. Classification (GTDB taxonomy): domain Bacteria; phylum Bacillota_I; class Bacilli_A; order ML615J-28; family CAG-313; genus UBA1427. The sequence continues at coordinate 3,765 of DUPC01000045.1, read as the reverse complement.
TCGGATCTTTTTAGCGGGTTTAGTGCGGAGTTGCCACCTTTAACGGTTACCATCAACAATATCACCTTTTTTATCCGCGACAATATTGGTTTATTGCTTGCGGGGGGAATTATTTTCTATATTTTGCTTATCCTTTTTGGACGAACAAAAATCGGTCGCCAGGTAATTGATTACATCAAATTGAAAGGACCGATAATAAAAAACGTCACCATCAGCAGCGTAACCGCCCGTTTTGCCCGGGGATTTGGGGTGCTTGTGGAAAGCGGAATGCAAATCATCGATTCGATTGAAATCATCGGCAGACTCCTCGGCAATGTGGCGGTCGAAAAACAATTTATAATTGTAACCTCAGAAATCAAACGGGGGCAACCGATTGCCAAATCCTTGGAAACAATCGATATCTTCCCCACCATGTTAATTGAAATGGTAAAAGTCGGGGAGGAAAGCGGTGCGATTGATAAAGTTTTAAACAAAACTGCCAATTACTTTGACGATCAAGTAACCAATTCCATTCAAAAGATGACAACCTTTATTGAACCGATGTTTATATTGACGGTTGCGGGTATCATCGTCGTTATTTTGTTATCGGTTTTCCTACCGATGATGGGATTGATGGATGCAATTGAAGGAAGTGTGGGATAGGATGTTAATTAATCAAGAATTAGCAGCGCTTTATTTAAAACATAAATTAGTCGCCAAAAGCCAATTAAATCCCTTGGTGGAAGAATTTAAAGGAACCAATAAACGCATCGATACCGAACTTCTCGCACAACACATCGTGACCGAAGAAGGGAATGCGGTGGTGTTGGCTGAGTTCTTTGAAATGGAGTATGCGGATATCAGTTTAATTGAACCTGATTCGAAATGTGTCCATCTGGTTACTCCGGCCTTTGTGCGCCGTCATTCTATAATTCCAATTACGAAACAAAAGGGCGAATTAATTGTTGCCATCAGCAACCCTTTCGATTATGAAGGTTTGCGCCGGATTCATAGTTTTGCCAAAGGGCGAATTAAGGTTTTAGTTTCCACAAAAACCAAAATCGATAACATCGCTAATCTCATTTTCTCCAAAACATTAACCGCCGAAGCGATTACATCCTTCACCGAAGTTAGTTTAGAAGAAAAAGAAAAATTAAAAGGAGCCGCAGCGGCTTCCTCTGACCTTTACGGGGGCGACATCAAGAGTGCTCCGGCGGTAAAACTAACCGATTCGATCTTTAGAGAAGGAATCGCCCATCGCGCGAGCGATATTCACATCGAACCATTTGAAAAGAACATTCGTGTTCGCTATCGGGTTGACGGTGCTTTGTATGAAGCTAGTACCTTTGATATCGAGCTTTATCCAGCGCTTTTAACTAGGGTTAAAATCATGTCGGGGATTAATATTGCGGAAAAGCGGATTCCTCAAGACGGTCGGATTAAACAACGGATAAACGATATTGAATATGACTTCCGCGTTTCGACGCTACCGACGGTTTACGGGGAAAGAATCGTTATTCGGATTTTGGACACCGAGGCTTTTGCTTTTGACCGTCCCCAATTAGGCTTTTTGCCTGTAGAAAACAAAATGATCGACAAAATGCTTCAACATCCCCATGGCATCATCTTGCTAACAGGTCCTACGGGGTGCGGTAAGTCAACAACGCTTTATTCGTTCATTAAAGAACTGAATGCTCAAGAGCGCAATATTATCACCGTTGAAGACCCGGTTGAATACACCATTCATGGGGTAAACCAAGTTCAAGTTAATCCTAAGGCTAATCTGACCTTTGCCAGTGCCCTAAGAAGTATCCTTCGTCAGGACCCAAACGTCATCATGATTGGGGAAATCCGAGACGAAGAAACTGCGCAAATCGCGATTCGTTCTGCGATTACCGGGCACTTGGTATTGTCCACCTTACATACAAACGATGCGCCGGGAAGTATTACCCGTTTGATTGACATGGGTATTGAGCCTTATTTTGTTGCGGATGCGGTAGTAGGAATTGTTGCTCAACGGTTGGTCCGTCGTCTATGCAAAAATTGTAAAGTAGCGGTAAAAACCAGCGAAGCGGAAATGAAACTATTGAAACTATCCAAACCTCATACAATTTATAAAGCCAAAGGTTGTCCGGCCTGCCATAATACCGGCTACAGGGGACGTCTTGGTGTACACGAAATCCTCTTCATAGATGAAGAGATTCAAGAACTTATTCAAAAACGAACCTCAACCGAAGAAATACGGAAATTTTCAGTTAAAAAAGGAATGCTTTCGCTTTATGACACTTGTCGTGAAGGTGTATTAAGCGGGGTAACAAGTTTAAGCGAGCTTGCTTCGATAATCTACGAAGCAGAATAATTAAAATGGTGTCGGTTACCTTGATGACTGGCACCTTTTTCTATCATATTTTTTAACCCGAAATCTACAATGTAGTGAGGTTAAAATGAAAACTATTTATAATATATTGATGATTGGTTTTTTTCTCGTCAGCATTATTTGGACCTTTAAATTGCGTTTTCCCCAATTTAGGGTTAGTAGAGAAGTAAGAAAACTAGCAAAGAAAAATAAAAGTGCTTATCGCACTTATTTGTTGAGTTTAGGGACCCACATAGGAACAGGAAACTTAATTGGGGTAGCAACCGGATTAATAATCGGGGGCCCCGGTGTAATCTTTTGGATGTGGGTTTTCGCCTTTTTTTCCAGCAGTTTGGCTCTCGTGGAAAATACATATGCGATTAAGTTTCGCGAAAAAATTGACGGTGAATACCGCGGGGGAGCAAGTTTCTATATTCGAAATGGCCTAAAGAAGAAAGGAATAGCCTTGTTTTTCGCTTTTTCCCTTCTATTAACCAATACAATCCTATTTCCGCCTTTACAAGTAAATACAATAGTGATTTCCGGAAAAATGTTATTAGGAATAAATCCCCTATGGGCCGGAGTGTTTTTATTTGGTATAATCGCTTTATTAAGTTTTAAAGGAACAAAAAGAATTGTTGATTCTGCTGAGAGAATAGTCCCACCCATGGCAATTACCTATACTGTTTTAATGCTTTTATTAATCGTAAAAGAAGGTAATTTAATTGAGACCTTAAGTACTATTATCGATGAAGCTTTGGTTGTTCAAAGCTTTAATGTTAGTGCCCTTTTAACGGTAATGGGAATAGGGATTAGAAGAAGTTTCTTTTCCAATGAAGCGGGGCTGGGTACTACTCCATCGATTAGTGCCATGGCGGAGGTAGATGAATATCAAGATCAAGGATATTACCAAATGTTAGGGGTGTTTGTTGATACCTTATTGATGTGCACGATTACCGGGTTTTTTATTATCCAAAGGGTCAGCGATTTTTCCATTTTTAGCGGAGGGGAACTTTTATTTTATCTTTTTGAAATTGAGTTTGGTTTTTGGGGAATTATCTTATCCTTTCTATTCCTCTTTACTTTTGCCTTTGTCAGTTTAATCGGGGGTTATTATTTAGGCGAAAGTAATGCCTTATTCTTCAGCATCAATGGTAATATTTCACCTAAGACAATTGTAATGTGTTATCGAATCCTTTTTTCCTTAGGGATAATTTTCGGGATTTTTTATTCGACAGAAAGAGCGATGATGTTGGTAGATTTTGGTTTAATTCTACTGGGAATGACAAATATTTGGGCAATTTTTACCTTGGAAAAAGTGCATAAGGTATTGTAATAAATAAAATAATATGGTATAATGTAATTGCCTGGAGAGTGCGTGCTTTCACCAAAATGCGGCCCGAACAGTACAGAAACAGGGATTCGAAGTT
>DUPC01000044.1 GCA_012838545.1 Acholeplasmataceae bacterium | reverse complement strand
TGACCAATGATTTAACTTTTGAAGAAATCCTCGGGGCATTGGAGATGCCTTCGCTTGATTACGTTCGCACCAACACCAAGCTGATGTATGAAAAATTATTTGAAATAACAAGTGAAAAAGAAAAACTTTTGTTGGGCAATTCGCTTTGGATTGATAATCAGTTTTCGGTTGAGGAAAACCTCTTGAAGGAACTTGCAGAGCATTTTTACCTTTTGTCCTATCACGGCGATTTGCAATCCCTCGATACTGCAACCAAAATCAAAGAGTGGGTTGACTCCATGACGGGAAATCTTATTAAATCCACTCCTGATGAGTTTTTGGGAGAAGATAGTTCTGTTTTAATGTTGTTTAATACCATCTATTTTGAGAATCAATGGCTAAATCCATTCAGCAAGTCAACAATTCAGAAACCTTTCTTTTTGACCAATGGAGAAAGCTTAAACGCTGACTTTATGTTCTGTAATGAAGGGGAAAAGGCATATCTATCACCGCGTTATACCAGTTATCACAAATCCTTTAACCAAGGATATTCGATGCAATTTGTTTTGCCAAAGGAAGGAGAAAATCCCTTTGCTTTGCTTAGCGATTTAGCGTTAATGAAAGAATTGCTAACTTTGTCAAACACGAACAAAAAGGAAGATGTATCTATTGCTTTTGCTAATTCCTATATGCCTAAATTCAAATATCGTTTTGATACTAAATTAATCGAAGCCACCAAAAAACTTGGCATTAACGAAATCTTTAATCGCCAAAATCAAGGATTCAAAAAAGTAAATCAAATTTATCCGCTTTTTGTAACAGAATACAAACAAAAAGCTTATATTGAACTTGATCAAAACGGCGTCAAGGCAGCAGCAGTGACACAAGTGACTATGGATACTGAATCCGTAAAAGAACCTTTGATTACTTTAACCTTTGATCGCCCTTTCTTGTATGTCATCTATGATAAAGAGCATATTCCGCTCTTTATTGGTATCGTCAATAATCCTTTATTAGAAGAATAAAAAAGAAGCATTTGAGACTTATTTTAGAATTTTAGTCAAAATCAACCCATGTTCATAACCATTAATAAAAGGAAAGGTAATGCCCTTTCCTTTTCTTCTTGTATAAAACTGTTAGTAAAAGGCACCATTAAAGTTAATGGTTACCTTCTATTATGCAATAAACGGTTCCGGGTAAGCAATGATAACCCTTACCAAATATGCTAAAAGAAATATTATTATAATCGTCACCCAAACAAAGTTTTTGTAATACAACCTTTTTAGTTGAGGGACTTTTCGTAAAAGAAATAAAATAACGATTACCGGTATCAGCCAGAAAAGCGGATGATATGTAAAACTTAAAGCTATTTTACCGCTAAAAAATGCTATCCATGCTCTAGTAATCCCGCAAGCAGGACACGGATAATTAAAAAGATGATAAATTGGGCAATTGGGTTTACCCAAGAGCCTTAAAGCAATGGCAACAAGCAAAAAAGAACCCACAAAAAGGCACACATACCAGTAGTGAGCTATTACTTTTAGGGATCCTTTAAGATACTTCATTAATCACGCATTTTTTTCCCTTGGGCATCTCTAAATTCGTCGGAAGCAAGGATGATGATGCCATCGATAAATCCCCATAAACCGGCAATGCCACAAGTGAAAATCGTTACAAGTAATTGTGCAACTGCAAGGTTCGTATGACCGGAATAGAAACGGCCAACCCCAAAACCGCCAAGGAAAATTTGCAACAATCCGCAGGCTAGTTTGCTTTTGGTGCTGTACTCTTCTCCATCAAACTTATCATTCTTTTGACTTGCTGCTGCGCCGCATTTTAAGCAAACAACTTGTTGTTCTTGCAATTCGTTTCCACAATGAACGCAATATTTCATAATAATACTTCCTTTCTCTTCTTATTATAATAAGATTGTATCAAAAAAATGTAAAAATACAAGCAAATATGTAAAAATTCCCTTTTTTTTGACATTGTTTGTAGTATTTTGCTATAATACTACTGTTTTATTAAAAAATTCCAAAAGGAGCAAAATCAAAATGAGCCTAATCTTCGAGATGGCGATGGTTATTCTGTTTGGCCTATCTTGGCCAATTAACATCGTCAAAGCATATAAAGCAAAAACCGCCAAAGGAACAAGCTTCATCTTCTTAACTTGTATTTTCGTCGGTTACCTGTGTGGAATCTTAAGCAAATTGATTGCCCACAAAATCACCTATGTTTTTATCTTTTACATCATCAATTTTCTAATGGTGGGTTTACACATTGCCCTTTACTTTAGGAATTGGCGACTTGATAAGCACTCAGTTCAATAATAAAAAAAAAATTGCTTTGATAATCAAAACCCAGCCAAATGGCTGGATTTTTTAATTCAAAAATTCAATTTTTTACTTATCTTTTCTACTTTGCTTCCTATTAAACTAGCTATTAGGGCTTTTATTAAATCTAGCGGAATAAAGATACTCAAACTCCATAATACTTTTCCATAAGGCAAATACTGGTGAATTGATAGGGAAATCGCTCCTAACAAATACACCAAAAACATCCCAAACAAGACATTAATAATCAATAATCTTACAAACGTTGATTTGCCCTTAAATTGCCCAATTAAAAAAGCTGCTATCGGAAAAGCCCAAAGAAAACCGGAAGTTGGTCCAATCAACATATCAAACCCTCCCTGATAACCGTTAAAAACCGGGAGTCCCAAAGCACCAATTAATAGGTACAATAAGACGCTGATGGAACTTTCTCCAGGAGATAGGATTACCGAAATCACCATTACCATTAATGTTTGCATGGTAAAGGGAACGGAAATTATCGGTAAATTTAGGGAAGGAATGGCCAATTGAACCGCAATAAAGAGGGAACTAAATAAAGCCATTCGAGTTATTTGTTTAAGGCTAAGCTTTAGTTTCATCCCAAATACTCCGTAATTCTAGCATAGAACTGTTCCAAAAAGCGGTTTAATAGTATCTTCAAGTCAAACTTTTGGTTCGTTATCTGCCACATCGAAATCGCATTTTCGTTTTGAAATTGTTCTTGATTGACATTTAAACCGATTCCGACAATTATATAAAGCAACTTTTTTCCAAAATACTTAGTTTCGATTAATATCCCAGCTATTTTCTTTCCGTTTGCATAGATATCATTGGGATAAAGGAAATAAGCATTGATGCTAAATTCCTTTAAAGTTGAAATGATACTATTAACAATTAAATCGCTTAGTTCATTAATCGACAAAGCAATTTTTTCTTTTAAAATCAGGGAAAAAAGCAAGTTATCCCCAAGACTAGCTTCCCAAAAGCGTTTATAACGACCGTAACCTGAGGTTTGATATTTGGCAACCACAACCGTATGACTGGCTAATTCCTGATAATGATTTTTTAAATAAAGGTTTGTTGAATCGAGGATATCAAATGCCAGGATCTTGGGGGTTGGTTTTGGCATCATACCATTAATTTCCTACCGCAAAAAGCAATTCGGCTTCGCAAACAATGTCTTCTCCTACTTTCGCAAATCCCCGACCAATTCCAATCGTTCCTTTGCTTTTGACAAGTTCCATCTCCAAATACATGGTATCCCCAGGAATTACTTTTTTGCGAAACTTGGCATTTTTTATCCCCGCAAAATAAGCAATTTTTCCCTGATAACCTTCTTTGGAAAGCAATACTACCGCGCCGACTTGGGCTAAAGCTTCAATGATTAATACTCCCGGCATCACTTTTTCTTGGGGGAAGTGACCCTGAAAGTAGATTTCATTGGAAGTAACACATTTTACGCCCGTTCCTCTGATTCCCGGTTCAAGAAAGTCAACCCGGTCAACTAATATGAATGGATAACGATGAGGGATTATTTTTTGGATTTCGTCAATCGTTAATGTTTTCATGTAATCAACCTTCTTTACTTTAAATTTTTTTGATGATGATTGTTGCATTATGACCACCAAAACCTAAATTGTTGCTTAAGGCATATTTTACTTGCTTATGCATGGGACGATCCAAAACAAAATTCAAATCGCATTCTGGGTCAAATTCGCGGTAATTAATCATCGGAACAATCGTATCTTCTTGGACGGTCTTGGCACAAATAATCGCTTCCATTGCCCCGATGGCTCCCATCGTATGTCCGGTCATTGATTTCGTGGCACTCATCAAAATGTTTTTGGTGTAATCGCCAAAGACATTGTAAATGGCTTTGGTTTCCAATTTGTCATTGTAAACAGTCGAAGTTCCGTGCGGGTTGATATAGTCGATTTTTTCTTTTTCCAACCGAGCATCCCTCAACGCTTGTTTCATGCATACAGTTATGGCTTCTGCCGTTTCATCGGGAGCGGTGATATGGTAAGCATCGCTTGTGGAACTATAGCCCACAATTTCTGCATAAATCTTCGCTCCTCGTTTCACGGCGTGTTCGTATTCCTCTAAAATTAAAACACCTGCCCCTTCGCCAATCACAAACCCGCTTCTTCTTTTGTCAAACGGAATGGAGGCATTGTCGGGGTCATTGCTGGTGTTTAAGGCACGCATGGAACTGAACCCCCCCACACCGATTTCGTTGATTGGGGATTCCGCTCCACCGGTAAACGCAATATCCATATAACCATCCCGAATGGCCCGAAAGGCTTCGCCAATTGCATTGGTAGAGGAGGCGCAAGCCGTAACAACCGCTAGGCTTGGCCCCTTGGCTTGGTATTTTATGGAGATTTGTCCCGGGATCAAATTAACGATAACATTGGTGACAAAGAAGGGGGATACTCTGTCACCGCCTTTAAGAACAGCTTTCCCAATTTCTTGATAAAGCGTATTAACCCCGCCGATACCGCTTGTCACATAAACACCAAAGCGATAGGGGTCAATCACGGCTTTTTCCAGTTGACTGTCCTGATAGGCTTCTTGGGCAGCAATTAAGGCTAGAATCGCTGTACGGTCTAAGCGTCGAACCTCCTGAGGACTTAAAAAAAGTTCCGGTTGCAAGTTCTTTACTTCCCCCGCAATCCTTACTTTCATCTGACTGGCATCAAATTGGGTAATCGCAGCAATCCCGTTAACTCCTGTTTTTAAGTTTTCCCACATTTGTGGGACATTGTTTCCTACCGGCGTTACTGCACCGAGTCCAGTGATAACAACACGTCGCATATTATTCACCTTTAGTTCATGTACAAACCGCCATCAACATTGATGACTTGTCCGGTGATATAGTTTGCAGAATCGGATGCTAAAAAGCCCACCACTTCTGCAATATCTTCCACCGCGCCAAGCCGTGCCAACGGTATATTGTTCAGAACTTGTTCCACCATTTCTTGGGGAAGGTTTTCCGTCATTTTGGTTTGAATAAACCCTGGCGCCACCGCATTCACAGATACTCCTCTTTTACCGAGTTCTCTGGCCAAAGCTTTGGTTAAACCGATGATTCCCGCTTTGGATGCGCAATAATTGGTTTGACCGATATTACCCATCAAAGCGACAACCGAAGAAATATTGATGATTTTTCCGCTTCTTTGCTTGGACATGATGCGAGAGGCGTGTTTGCAACAATTCCAAGTACCTTTCAAATTGATTTCGATTACTTTGTCAAAGTCTTCTTCTTTCATGCGTAAAATCAAGTTATCCGCCGTAACCCCGGCATTATTAACCAAAATGTCAATTTGTCCAAAGCGCTCGATGGCAAAATTAATCAATTTTTCGGCTTGATCGAACTTGGAAATATCGGCTTGAATACAGTCTGCTTCAAATCCTAATGCTTTGATTTCTTCTACTAATTCCCTAGCTTTTTGGCTACTGGTATTATAATTTACAATTAACTTGGCACCCAAGGTGGCAAGTTTCAAACTAATGGCACGGCCGATTCCTACGGCTCCACCGGTAACAATCGCTACTTTTCCTTTTAAATTCATAGGACCTCCAAATTTCTTAAATCTTCGTATTTATTAATCGCAATTACTTTAACCGATGCGTCGATTTGACGCACCAAACCGCTTAGGACCGTTCCCGGTCCGATTTCGATAAAAGTGGTTATTCCATCTTGAATCATTTGCCTGATGATTGGTTCAAAAAGCACGGGGAATGTTACCTGTTCGCTTAAAACTTTGGGCAAATTATTTAAATCATCCCAAACCTTCCCCGTTCGGTTTAAGTAAAGGGGGAATTCTGGTTTTGAGGATGGATTTTTTTGTAAATCCAAATATAAACGGTTTTTGGCTTCTTCCATTAATGGCGAATGGAATGCTCCACTTACCGTTAAGGTAACCATTCTTTTTATACCAAAATTTTTTGCTTTTTCTTTAAACTGTTCGATAGCTTCTTTTTTACCGCTAACTACAATTTGCCTTGGCGAATTGTAGTTGGCTACCCACACCCCGTCAAACTCCTTAACCAATTCCAAAACCTTGGTTAAATCATTATTGATTATGGCCACCATACAACCGCTTTTCTTTTGACTGCACTCATCCATGTATTGAGCCCGTTTTTTGACTAAGTTCAAAATGGTTGCAAAATCAAAAATACCGCTGGCATAGAGCGCGCTATATTCACCCAAACTAAAACCCATCATTCCCGATATCGGCTTATCAAACTTCCTTTTAAAGGTTTCATAAATCGCAATTGAAGTCATTAAAATGGCCGGTTGCGTATATTTGGTTTGGTTAAGCAACTCATTTTCGGTAAAACATAGATCAGCTAAATTGAAACCAAGTAAGGAACTGGCTGTTTCGTACATTCCTTTTAGAATAGGGTTATGCAAATAAAAGTCTTGTCCCATTCCGGTATATTGGGCACCTTGCCCCGCAAAAATCACTCCGTATTTTTCCATAGTTTTACCTATAAGATTTCCAGTTTGTTTTTATAGTCGTTAATCTTGTCGAATAAATCCTTAATGATTTCCCTAACTGGTTTTATTTCTTTAATCATTCCTGCCACTTGTCCTGCCATGAATGATCCGCTTTCCAAGTCCCCTTGGGTAACCGCTTTTCTTAAGGAACCGAGGGTAAGTTTTTCCAATTCTTCCAAAGCTACCCCTTGTTCCGCCAAGCGAAGATATTCCCTCGCCATTTTGTTTTTTAAGACTCTTACTGGTGCTTTCGCTTGGCGACCGGTAACAATGGTAGCGGTGTCGTTTGCTTCCAGAATCAATTGTTTGTAATTTGCATGAATCGGCGCTTCCATACTGGCTAAAAAGGCCGTACCGACTTGCACGCCTTTAGCACCTAAAGCAAAAGCCGCCAAGACTTGCCGTTTATCGGCAATCCCCCCCGCCGCAATCACTGGAATACTCACTTCATCCACAACTTGGGGGACAAGCGCCATCGTGGTAAGGTCCCCGATGTGCCCGCCGGCTTCGGTGCCTTCTACGATTATGGCATCGGCACCGCTGCGCTCCATTCTTTTGGCAAGAGCAACGCTGGCTACAACCGGAATAACGATTATGCCCGCTTTCTTCCAAGCATTCAGGAAAGGACCGGGGCTGCCGGCTCCAGTTGTTACCACTTTTACCCCTTCATCAATAACCAGTTGGGCAATTTCTTTGGCATAAGGGCTCATTAACATGATATTAACCCCAAAGGGTTTAGGCGTAAGTTTTTTGCATAAACGGATTTCTTCTTTGATTTTTTCCGGGGTGTCGGCTCCTGTGGCAATTAAACCCAGCCCCCCCGCATTCGAAACCGCACTGGCTAATAGATGGTTGGCAATAAGCGCCATCCCCCCTTGAATAAGGGGGTACTCGATATTTAACAGTTCGCAAATATTTTTCATAATGACCTCTTTAACTGGTGATTAGTATTTTGTTGAGTTTTGCTAAGATTTCCTCGACTAGGGAACGTTTATCCTCATCAAAATCCGAAATCAACTTATCGATAATTTCATTATGGAACTTTTCATATGAGTCAATCACTTTTTCGCTCTTTTTGGTTAGGGACAAATTGATAATCCGTTTGTCAAGATTGCTGCGTTTGCGTTTAACATACCCTTTTTTCTCTAAACTGTTGATAGTGATGGTAAAGGTCCCTTGCGTTACTTTCAAAACATCCGCTAATCCCGACATCGTCTTATTGTCCGATAGTTGAATGATATATAAGGTTTTTAGTTCCGTTGGCGTCACATCTCTGACGCAGCTTTTTTTAATAAAACGCCGTTCAAAAAATTGCAATTTTGATTGAAAATTCAAAAACAAATTGCGAATCAATTTACTTTGTGACATCAAATCCTCCTATTTTTCGGAATTTATCGTATCGATTAGTTACTAAGCCGTCAATGTCTGTTTTCAATAATTTTTTAAATTCTGTTATTAAAGTATCTTTTAAGATACTAAAAGTATATTCGGGATTTTTGTGCAAACCCCCTGCAGTTTCCGGAATAATGCCATCAATTATGCCATAGCCAAACAAATCCTGAGCGGTAAGCTTCATGACTTCCGCGGCTTGTTGGGCAAGACTTCCGTCCTTATAATAAATCGAAGCAAAACCTTCCGGAGAAAGAATTGCATAAATGGCATTTTCCAACATAAAGATTCGGTCGCATACTCCGATAGCCAGCGCTCCCCCGCTTCCTCCTTCGCCTAAAACAACTCCGATTAACGGCACTTTTAAGGCACTCATTTCCCATAGGTTACTTGCGATAGCCATCGCAGCACCGCGTTCTTCGGCGCCGATTCCCGGATAGGCTCCGGGTGTATCGATAATCAGAAGCACGGGACGTTGGAATTTTTCGGCTTGTTTCATTAGTCTTAAGGTTTTTCGGTAACCTTCCGGATGGGGCATCCCGAAATTTCTCATGATTTTTTCTTCGGTCGTTTGCCCTTTTTCCTGGGCAATGATGGTGACCGGGATTCCCTCAATAAAGCCGATACCGCCGATGATGCTGGGGTCGTCCCCATAGAGACGATCGCCGTGAAGTTCCACAAAATCGGGGCACAAGTATTTAATCAACGTTAAAGAAGTAGGACGGCTTTTACACCGAGCAAGACTTACCTTATCCCAAGCACTATTTACTTGTTCCAAATTCATCACTTCCTTGATGCAACAATAAGATTTGGTAGAGTTTGTCTTTTAGGTCTATTCTATCCAGTATCAAATCCACCATTCCGTGTCTTAATTGAAACGTATCGGTTTGAAAACCCTCCGGCAAAGCTTGATTGATGGTGTTTTTTATTACTCTTTGCCCCGCAAACCCAATCAACGAATCTTTCTCAGCAATAATAATATCTCCTAAGGAGGAGAAGCTGGCGGCGACGCCCCCTGTGGTGGGATTGGTTAGAACGCTGATATAAAGCAACCCTTTTTCGCTAAAGCGTTTAAGGGCAGCAGCGGTTTTAGCCATCTGCATCAAAGAAAATATTCCTTCTTGCATCCTGGCACCGCCTGAAGCAGAAAAGATAATCAAGGGGAGTTTTTCCGCTGTAGCATACTCGATTAACCTCGTAATCTTTTCGCCCACTACTGAGCCCATGCTGCCCATCATGAAGAAACTATCCAATATGCCAAGCGCAATTTTTATACCCTTTATAGAAGCTGTTCCGGTTACAACCGCTTCGCTCTCAAAGGTTTCCGCTTGATAATGGGCAATCTTTTCCGGATACCCCGGAAAATCCAAGGGATTTACCGTTACTAAATCCGTAAACATTTCTTCAAAACTGCCTTCATCCGCGGTGATTTTGATTCGGTACCTGGCAGGTATCCGGAAATGATACCGGCATTTCGGACAAACAAAATGGTTTACCGAAATATCTTCCGAATACAAATGTTCATTGCATTTGTCGCATTTGATAAATAAGCCGCTCGGTATTTCCAACTTGGGGTTGGAATATTGTTTTCCCCGCACTTGTTTATGAAAGAGTTCCAAGCGTTTCTTGCGATCTTCAAAAAAATTTTCCACGGATTATTCACCTCGGTTTTCTTCCACAACCAATTTGGCAAAATGGTTGATAAAGTTTGTATCATAACTTCCTCTAACATAATCGGGATTATGCATGAGGAGATAATGAAATTCGATATTGCTTTTTATGCCACCGATTATGAATTGTTCCAAGGCAACACGCATTTTCCGAATGGCTTCGATTCGAGTTGGTGCCCAAACAATCAATTTCGCCAACAACGAATCATAATAAGGGGGTGCTTCATAATTGGGATAAATAAACGTATCGACCCTAACATTAAAGCCGCCTGGGAAAACAATGTTTTTGATTATGCCGGGACAAGGGCGAAAATCATTTAAATGATCTTCAGCATTGATCCGGCACTCAATCGCCCAACCGTTCAAACGAATGTTTTCTTGTTTGAAAGGCAAAGGATTTCCTAAAGCTATCCTGATTTGTTCTTTGACCAAATCAATTCCGGAAATCATTTCGGAAACCGGATGTTCCACTTGGATTCGCGCATTCATTTCAATAAAATAGTAATTGCCGTTTTTGTCGATAATGAATTCCACCGTCCCCGCATTCTCATACTCAATTGCTTGGGTAAAAGCAATAGCGGATGAACCTAATTTTTCCCTTAAAGCGCCATCCACAAAACGGGAAGGGGCTTCTTCCACAATTTTTTGTTTTCTTCTTTGCAAGGAGCAGTCTCTTTCGCCCAAATGGATAACGTTGAAATATTTATCCGCCAAAACTTGCACTTCCACATGACGCACGCCGTCCAAGTATTTTTCCAAATATAATTCGCCACTGCCAAAACAAGCTCTTGCTTCGGCTTGGGTAATCGCCCACTTTTCTTTCAGTTCGGTTTCTGAATTGATAACCGTGATTCCGCGACCGCCGCCCCCATAGACCGCTTTTAACAGAATTGGATACCCAATGCGTTCTCCTTCGGCTAAAGCTTCTTCTACTGTTTGAAGTTCCTTTAAACTTCCTTCCACCACCGGAATACCGGTTGCTTGGGCAATTTTTCGGGCTTCAGCTTTATTGCCAACTTTTTGCATAACCGAACTGCTTGGACCGATAAACTTAAGTCCGCACTTTTCTACAATTTCCACAAACTTCTCATTTTCTGCCAAGAACCCGTAACCGGGGTAAATGGCGGTTGAACCGGTGGAAATGGCGGCGGAAATAATATTGGAAATATTTAAATAACTGTTTTGACTGGGAGCGGGTCCAACGCAAATTGCTTCTTCGGCCAACTTGACATGCAAACTGTTTTTATCGGCTTCCGAATAAACGGCTACGCTTGCTATCCCCAACTCTTTGCATGTTCTTATCGCCCTTACCGCTATCTCCCCTCGACAGGCAATTAAAATTTTATGGTGGATTTTATTCACAATCAATCACCATTAAGACTTGGTTGTAACCTACGGGTTCGCCATTTCCCACCATAATCTTTTTAACCACACCTTTTACGGGAGAAGTAATTTCATTCATGATTTTCATTGCTTCAATAATGCAAACCGTTTGTCCGAAAACAATCTCATCGCCTTCAGAAACAAAGGGTTTGGCATTAGGTCCGCTTGCTCGGTAAAAGGTTCCGACCAAAGGCGACTTAACCTCAAACCCCGAAGTTTCTTCGCTTTCCTGACATAGGACTTTTTCTTCAAACGAATTCTTGACGATTGCGTCACTTTCGACAGTTGAACAAGCATTTTTGCTTAAACGGATCTTATAATCGCTGGTTTCAAGTTCTAACAGAGTGAGGGAAGATTTTTCAAAGTTCCTGATGAGTGCTTGAAGCTGTTTATATTCCATAAATATTCCTCCTTTGGATATTTTGAACTTCAAAGTAAAGGTGCAAAAAAATAACCTCTACTTGTTCTGTAGATAAGCTACAATATCGCCAATAGTTCTTAAATCTTTCATCTCTTCATCGTCAATCGCAATCGCAAACGCATCTTCCATCGCCATCATCAATTCCACTACATCCAAGGAATCAATCCCTAAATCATCCTGCAAATGCGTATCCAGCGTTAAATCATCAATCGAAAAATTAAGCACATCACCAATGATTTTAACCACTTTTTCGTATGTCATCGCAAACCTCCTAAAATAATTTGAACTTCAAAATAATAATTTTTATTAGGAAAAAGCCTTTTTCCCAGACTTTCTACAATATTAATCAATAAATTGCTAAATAGACTATTTGATTATAACATATTTTATTAAGCTTTATCAACAAAATATAAAATTATTTCATTTTTTTCTCCAAAAAAAATTGCCAGAATATTTGGCAATCTTTTTTTAAAAGATAATAATTCCTCCCAGCATTAATGCAACCCCAATGATTTTTCGCCATTCAAAAGGGATTTGTTCGGTACCGAAGAGACCAAAAAACTCAATGATTGCGGAAGTGACAAGCTGGGCAATTAGGATCAACATCGTCGCATAAATCGGTCCCAAATCATCAATGCTTTTAATTACCGTATAGGTAATTAAAGCACCGATAATTCCCCCCAGTAAATAAATTTTATTTTCTACGCTAAATACGCTTAAAAGCGAACCGTTTCTTTTCCAAAACCAGAAAAGAAGCGAAACCAAAAGGGCACTTAAATGAACCCAACTATTGGTCGCCCACATATTGGAGGATTCCATTACTTTGGTGTTGAAGACACCTTGCACACTCATTAATATTCCTGCCAGCAGGGCAATGATTAAACCTAACAAAAAAATCACCTCATACTTTTTCTCATTTAGTATGAGGTGATTACG
The DNA here is from genome assembly GCA_012838545.1 of Acholeplasmataceae bacterium. Lineage (GTDB taxonomy): Bacteria > Bacillota_I > Bacilli_A > ML615J-28 > CAG-313 > UBA1427. The sequence continues at coordinate 1,014 of DUPC01000044.1, read as the reverse complement.
TGATTTAAATACTCGCTTATTCTTCTAAAGGATTATTGACAATACCGATAAAGAGCGGAATATGCTCTTTATCATAGATGACATACAAGAAAGGCCGATCAAAGGTTAAGGTTATTTTTTGAGATGGTCCGGATGTTGTACCCTCAACCAATTCTGTAACCGCGGCTGCTTTTACTCCATCTTTGTCAAGTTCGATATAAGCTTTTTGTTTGTAGCTTGAGACAAAAATCGGTACTCTTTCATTTACCTTTTTGAATCCTTGATTTTGGGGATTAAAGATTTCGTTAATACCTAGTTTTTTGGTAGCTTCGATTAATTTAGTATCAAAACGATATTTGAATTTAGGCATATAGGAATTAGCCAAGGCAATAGATACATCTTCTTTTTTGTTCGTGTTTGACAAAGTTAGCAATTCTTTCATTAACGCTAAATCGCTAAGCAAAGCAAAGGGATTTTCTCCTTCCTTAGGCAAAACAAATTGCATCGAATATCCTTGGTTAAAGGATTTGTGATAACTGGTATAACGCGGTGATAGATATGCCCTGTCATTACCGTTGCAGAACATAAAGTCTGCCAAAACAGTTTCGCCATTAGTTAAGTAAAAGGTTTGTTGCGCTGTATCTTGGAATGGTTTAATCCACTGATTTTCAAAATAGATGGTATTAAACAACATTAAAACAGAACTATCTTCTCCCAAAAACTCATTAGGAGTGGATTTAATAAGATTTCCCGTCATGGAGTCAACCCACTCTTTGATTTTGGTTGCAGTATCGAGGGATTGCAAATCCCCGTGATAGGACAAAAGGTAAAAATGCTCTGCAAGTTCCTTCAAGAGGTTTTCCTCAACCGAAAACTGGTTATCAATCCAAAGCGAATTGCCCAACAAGAGTTTTTCTTTTTCACTTGTTATTTCAAATAATTTTTCATACATCAGCTTGGTGTTGGTGCGAACGTAATCAAGCGAAGGCATCTCCAATGCCCCGAGGATTTCTTCAAAAGTTAAATCATTGGTCA
>DUPC01000043.1 GCA_012838545.1 Acholeplasmataceae bacterium | reverse complement strand
TACGAAAATACGGTAAAACTATTGGTAGCAGTAGTTGAAAGACTGGATAAAGAAACTGTTAAAAAAATTACTTTTGGTGAATAATAATAAAAAGGAAACGCTTTTTGGTAAAGTCGTTTCCTTTTTTCTATAGATATAGAGTATAGATTTATGGTTTAGGGTTCAAATAAAACGGACAATTTGATGGATTCCAATTATTTTTCCAAGGGTAAGGGATGGTTTGGGCTTCAACATAAATTTCTAACTGGAAACAATTCCTAAACACGTTTGCTTCCATCGCTCTAACGGAAAGCGGAATGAAGATTGTTTCTAATTTTTCGCAGTCAAAGAATGCCCATTCTTCGATTTTGGTTATCGTTTCAGGAAGATTGACTTGGGATAGGTTGGTGCATCCGCTAAAGGCTTCTTGGCCAATTTCTTTTTACTCCCGATTGTATCGTAACATTGGTAAAACTGATGAAGTCTTGGAAGGAATATTTTCCAATTTAAGACAAGGAACCGGGAATAGTAACCGATTTTAAGCTTGTGCACTCTTTAAAAACACTGGTGCCTATATTGGCAACGCTGCTTGGGATATAGACACGGGATAAGCTTAGGCAATCTTTGAAGGCATTTTTGCCAATAGCATTGACCGAAGCAGGAAGATGAACCAATAACAGATTCGGACAATTGGAAAAAGTGCTGTTATCGGCATTGAGGAAATTGGAATCAACACCTTTACTTTCTGCGAAAACTTAACCAATCTGGTTATTCCAAACGGTGTTACCAAAATTGAGCAGGCTGCTTTTAGTTTTTGCTTTAATTTAGCAAGACTTTCTCTTCCCAACACTTTAACATCCCTAGGAGAGCAAACTTTCAATCAATGCAAAAATTTAACCAGCATTTGCATTCCCGAAGGCATTACTATTTTGGAAAGCAATTTGTTTGTCGGTTGCCTAAAAATTAGCAAAAGTCAATCTGCTAAATTCGCTTTCCCCAATAGGTTACGGTGCTTTTTCCAACTGTCAAGCATTAGAAATCTTAGAAATACCCGAAAGCGTCTTGACAATTGAAGAATCCGTTTTTGTCGGATGTAAAAAAGTTAAAAAACCGTGAAAATGCCAAATGGTTTAAAAGAAATCGATGCCTAGTTGTATTTCGATTAGGTTTTGGCAATAATCGAATAGTTCATTACTTAACTTTTTAACGTTTCCCGGAACCGAAATATTTTTTTAGATTTGTACTAATTGTAAAAAAACTTTTGTCCCCAACATGGAAACGGAATCAGGAAGAAGAAGGGATTTCAGTTTATCGCAATAAGCAAAAGCCGAATCGTCGATTGCTTCAAGGCCATTTGATAGATTAATTTCCGATATTTGACAGTACATGAAGGCTTCTTTATCAATTTCCTTGACGGTGGAAGGTAGGATTATTTGGTCAATATTTATCCCGAAAAAGGCTTTCCACCAGAAAAGTCATTTTGTGGGTTTGGTAATTGATTAAAAAAGTTATCTTAATATTTTTAAAAAGCGGTTAAAGGATTGCGCTTCCGCCGGTTATAATCCAACAAGCAAGAATTGCCACAGTGATGCTTCCGACATAGATGTTTCCGCTTTTGCGATAGGTAAAAGTGCAAATAATGCTAAAAACCAGAACTTGAGGAACGAAGACAATCATCAACGACATAAACGGGCCACCGAATGTGGAACTGAATAAATGGTCAATGCCGGGACCTGCTCCCAAGAAGAACGGAATATATTCGATTAAAATCAATAACAAAATACCGCCTACCATCAATAAGGCATTTTTCCACCAACAAGCTATAAAGCCTTTAAATCCCGGAAGGTTCGCACTACTATTTTGCATTTGGGCATATATTTTGGAATTGTTGAGAATGAAGAAGATTATAAAAATCGGCAAGTAAACTAAGAATTGAAGGAATCTTTCTCCGGAAAAAGGTTTAAAAAATGGCCAAATGAACCTAAAGTCCAACAAGAAGGCTTTTTCGGTAATAAATACTTGCAGATACATGAAGACCGTTAGGGATAGTGCTAATAGGGCGCTTTTTCCCAACAAACGCCAATCTATTTTTTTAGGATTATCCTTGCCGGATAAACCGATATCAAAGTAATTGATTTCCTTATTGTGCTTTTTGGCGCGATACCACGGAATCATGGTAGTTATAATCATTACGATGATTAAAAATAAGTACCAAGAAAAGAAGCCGTTCCCGATGGTCATCCTAAAGATTGATTCCGGCAATGGCAGTAACCCATGTCCCAGTTGCGTCATAAACGGATAACTTAACCCCGCAATCAATACCGTTGCAATTGCTCCTTTCCACCAAGCGCGTTCGCTTTTAACGTTTTTCGAACGGTGCTTTAAATTTTCCGGTTGGACTAAACTGTTAAAAAATGGTGTTTTAAATAAAAGCATCATTAAAGCCACGCTGCTGGTTAGGCTTGCCAAAGTGGCGAACAAAACTAAACACTCTTTCGCCAAAAAAACTTGGTTGGTTTTCTTTATGGATGTATCAAGACCGATTGCTTGATCCAACCACTCAATGGTGGTGGCAATCGCTTTTTTATTATGAGTTAATAAGCGATGGTTGGTTTTTATCAATTCCCTTCTCCGAGCGGTGCCGTTGGCAAAATCACCGTAGGTAGTGTTCCATTTTCCGCTTCCTAAACCAACTCCTAAGAATTCGCTAGTTATTTCGTTTTTGATAACCGAATCGTTTACGGTTTGTTTGCTGTAGTCGCGAAACATGGCAAATTCGTCCCATTTTGCGGTGAGGAGAAGGACGTTAGGGAAACTAAGGGCGGAAGAATCATAAGCGTCTTTGGTGAATAGTTCTCCCGCTTGCAGGATGATGGCTTTCGGGGCAATTTCGGTTTCCGAATAAGCAGCGCCAACACTCCAAGAAGCCCAGGTGCCCATTGAATGGCCGGAAACGGCCATTTTCTTGTTATCAACAAAAGGTAAATTGGCTAAATGTGCATAGGATGCAATCCCGCCCATCGAGGAATCCAAAATTGCATTTCCCTCTTCATCTTGGGAATATTTATTGAGGAAGAACGACATATTGGAAAAATTCATCATTACTTTATAGCGCGACGGTCCCCTGATTTCGACATTTGTTTTATCGGTTTCCGAATCTAAGCCGTAATTAACCGTAACCTTTCGGTTGACATAACCGCGGTTGATCATGCTGATGGAGGTGCCACCGTGACCGAATTCATCGATAGCCATTACTACTAGGTTCCTGCGGGCAAGTTCCAAAGCAAAAGCTGCGGATGTTTCATGGTCGTTTTGGTAACCGTGAAGAAGAAGTACTGCTCCCTTTCTTTTTGTCGCGCTTGCTGTTTTCGGTACGTATAATTTATAGGCAACTTCTCCTTGTTTGGTTTTTCCATCCATGGTTTGATAGGTAGTTTCAATAGCGCCAAGCGAAACATCGATTTCCCCAAACCCGGTTTGGATCCCATGGGCAATCCCCATGCTTAAAAATACAATCAAAATACTGATGATTAAAACAAGCCAAGTTTTACAGTTTTCTTTAATAAACTTCATATTATTATCCCCCTCTTTTTTATTTGATTATTTCCTACTTTTCCTTTATTTTATCATTATCTTTTTACCTAGTCAACGAATTATTTTGATTTATTTTTAATAAAATTAAAAAAGGTTTGATTGGAAGCATTTGCTACAACCAAACCTGTAATTATTTTTTTTAGTTTTTTCAATTTTTTGAGTTATTGACTGAATGCTGAATTCCTTGCTGATGGTTAGTTTTTTTTGATTCCCCGACGGATTCTTTCGCAAGCTTCGATGTGCATAATCCAATGTCTCGAAAAAGGCATTTTCAATAATCCTTTTACATCTTTGTTGCCCCAATAATCGATTAACCACTGGGCATTTTCATTTAGCGAAACGACTTTTGCTTTTTGAATTCTTTCTTTGTCATTTTTTGAAAAAGATTGGTTTAGATTTTCAAAGGAAAGGGATTGTATTAGATTATTGGAGGTTTGGTAAACGTCCGTGATATATTCATATAAGGCATCAATGTTTAACTTTTCGGAAAAACCCCTAATTTCCTCTTTTACCAGCTCATTGCCGGTGGTAATTAGAGGAGAATTAAGACGCTTTTGATAATCCTTTCCCAAAAATAAATCTTTTTCCTGCCCATTAATCAAAATATTTGCCACAATATCCTCGATTCGGAAAATGTGGTAAAGGGAATACGCAATGGTTTTATTTTCATAACCTTTATGATTAAAAAAAGGCTGTTGGGAAAAAGCGCTTAAAGTCAAATTGGCTTTCATTTCGCAAACAAAATCAAAAAGGGTCTTTCGTAATTGCAATAAATATGCAATACCTTGGCCAAAGTTTTCTTTTTTAAAATGATTTTGGAATTCTTTGTTTAAATTGGACCAATTTTTATTCACTGCCCGGCCTCCGATTTTTTTAAAAAAATTTTTTATAAACAAAAAATACAAAAAAGGCCATAAATCAGAATAATTGTCACGACTTGTTGACCTTTGGTAAGTTCCTTTGTTTAATTTTTTTAAATTGTTCTAGGCAAAAAATCAAAGTCGCGTTATTTTGGGAATTACCCTTATTGCCTTTTAAAAAAATTCTTCATCCGACTTTACCGAAAAACAACACACTTCATCCCCGTTGATAATTAACAAAAAAATCATCAATATCACGGGAATTTTCGTAAATCTGTCGCGCAATTTTTTTTCGCACTTCAAAATCGCATGATACCCTTTCCATTACTTGGGTTTTTGTTTGTTCGTCAAGCAAGCAGTCCATGCGTTCCATAGCTTTTTTAAACCATTTGGCTTTTGTCCCAGGACTGGAGCTGGATTTTAGGTTCTGGCTTCCTGCCAGTATTTGTTCCCTAATAGCATCGCTTACGAATTACTATAGACTTTGGTTTAATTTTTCAATCCAAGATAGTTTATTCATAGAACTCTCCCGATTTTTATTTTTATTTGGCAAATAAAAGATACTTATTCAGAAGAGGATTAATATAATAAAAAATGGTACGCCCAGAGGGAATCGAACCCCCATCTACAGGATCGGAACCTGTCACCTTATCCATTGGGCCATGGGCGCATTTACGTATAATATTATACACTATTTGCGATAAAATAACAAGGGAAATATCTAAAAAAAACGTAGAAGCCTTTTCCAAACGGTTTTCGATAAACGCCCTTTTTCTTGAGATTTAAAACGTAATTTCTTGTATTTTTTTGTAAAATATGGTATACTAGATTAAAATGAATTGAAGATTTGTTAATTTTTTTAAGAATAGTAGGTGTAATTATGAGTATTAAGGAACAAGTTCAAAAACTAAAAGAATCATTGAAAGATTACCCTTATGCTAGAATTGTAGCGGCTACGAAGTATGTCGGACCGGAAGTGAATCGGGAACTGTTTGTGGCGGGAATCCATGAGATGGGAGAAAATCGCGTTGATTCTTTTTTGGAAAAATATGAAGCCTTAAAAGACCTACCAATCATTTGGCACTTTTTTGGCGTTTTACAATCGCGAAAGGTTCGTTCGGTAATCGACAAAATAGATTATTTGCATTCGCTTGAAAGTATTTCCTTAGCGAGCGAGATTAACAAACGGAGAAAAGTACCCCTAAAATGTTTTGTACAAGTTAATATATCCGGCGAACCCAATAAATCCGGACTCGATGAAACCAAGGTAATTTCTTTTATAAAAAGTCTTGCCAAATACGATAAAATTGAAATTGTCGGGCTAATGACCATTGCCAAACTTACCTTTGACGACGAAGTGCTAAACGGTTATTTCCGACGCATGAAAGAATTGCAAACCGAAGTACAGGCTTTAAACCTTCCTTATGCACCATGCAATGAACTATCAATGGGCATGAGCAACGATTATCTTATCGCTCTTAAGAATGGCGCAACCGTTATTCGTATTGGACGAATTCTCTTTTCATAGGAGGTATTTTGATGTTTGGAAAAAAGAAAAAGGAAACCAAACAAAAAGCATTACTTACTTCATTTGACTTAATGCAAACAAAAACTGTGTTAAGCAGCGAAGAGTTGCTTGACTTATGCGATGTTGTCCTCGGAGGTAGGGCACTTTTGGCCAATTTTGAACGGATTCCGGTTTCGGACGCCAATCGGATGCTGGCCTTTTTGTCAGGTGCGGTTTATGCCTTAAATGGCCAAGTCCACCAAACCGGTCCTCATACTTTTTTGTTTGCGGGTGAAAAGGAATATTTAGACGGAACATTGAAACAATATATTGAGGATGTGAAATAGTGCATACCCTTTCTCTAATTTTGTCATATATTTATTGGATATTAAGAATATATTTTGGTTACATGATTATTCTCATTTTGATATCATGGGTACCGGGAGTTATTGAACAAGGATGGTACCAGAAATTGCGTAGCACGATTGATTGGTACATTGGGAAGTTTAGAGGATTGATTGTCATAGGCCCAGTTGATCTTACCCCTATATTAGGATTTATTTTATACGAAGCAGCCTTATATGGCCTAGAATTAATAATCAAATTTTTAACATAGAAAGGTTATGGCAATAGACTATGAAAGACTATAAAGATACCCTATTAATGATGAACACTACCTTTCCCATGCGGGGGAATTTGGGAGTAACCGAAATCCCAACCCAAAAAGAATGGAACGAAAAACAAATTTATCAAAAAGCCTTGGCGAAAAATGCCGGAAAACGAGCATTCCATCTTCATGATGGTCCACCATATGCCAATGGCAAAATCCATATTGGTCATGCCATCAATAAAATCTTGAAAGATTTTATCATTCGCTATCAAACAATGAGTGGTTTCTATGCTCCATATGTTCCCGGTTGGGATACGCACGGTTTACCAATCGAAACCGCCTTAACCAAAGATCAAAAAGTCAATCGCAAAGAATTAAGCATCAGCGAATTCCGCGCGTTATGCGAAAAATATGCTTTCAAACAAATTGAAATTCAAAAACAAGGTTTTAAACGTTTGGGTATATTGGGCGAATGGGAACAACCGTATGTCACCTTGGACAAAAAATATGAAGCAACCCAAATCAGAGCGTTTGCGGAGATGGTTAAGAAAGGGTTAGTCTATAAAGGATTGCGTCCTGTTTATTGGTCGCCATCCTCGGAAACTGCTTTGGCGGAAGCGGAAATCGAATACCATGATGTGAAAAGTTTCTCCATTTTTGTGGCTTTCCGCGTCGTGGATGGCAAAAACCTTTTATCCAACAACTGCGAACTGGTAATTTGGACTACAACTCCTTGGACAATCCCTGCAAACCTGGCTATTTGCGTAAATCCAAAGATGGAATATGTAGTGGTGGATGTTGATGGCCGTTTCTTGGTAATCGCCAAAGAACTTTGTGAAAAAGTGATGAAAGAATTAGGCTATGAACAATATGAAATTGTAAAATCGCTTTGGGGCGATGATTTGGAAGGCATTCAATATCAACACCCATTGTACAATCGCAATTCACCGGTAATTTTAGGCGAACATGTAACCATGGAGTCAGGGACTGGTTTGGTTCATACCGCACCAGGACACGGTGAAGACGACTTCATTGTCGGTAAAAAGTATAATCTCGAAATCTTATGCCCAGTTGACAGTCGTGGGTATATGACCGAAGAAGCAGGCGAATTTGCGGGTTTATTCTATGAAGAAGCTAACAGTAAAATCACAGAACGTTTAAAAGAAACCGGTGCTTTGCTGAAGAAAGATATTATTGTCCACAGCTATCCACATGACTGGCGCACTGGAAAGCCGATAATTTTCCGGGCAACTCCCCAACGGTTTGCTTCCATAACCCCAATCAAAGAAGACATTTTAAATGCCATCGAACGGGTTGAATGGGTTCCTGCTTGGGGAGAAGTGCGCATTGCCAATATGATTAAAGATCGAGACGAATGGTGTATTTCCCGTCAAAGAGCATGGGGGGTTCCAATTCCTGTTTTTTATGCGGAAGACGGTACCGCTATCCTCGACGATGAAGTAATCAGTCACGTGGCGAATTTATTTGAACAATACGGTTCCAATTATTGGTTTGAACAACCTGCGGAAAAACTGCTTCCGGAAGGCTACAAGCATCCGGGTAGCCCTAATGGCAAATTCACCAAAGAAACCGATATCATGGATGTTTGGTTTGACTCCGGAACTTCCCATCAAGCGGTGATGAAAGAACGTCTTGGCGCCTATCCTGCCGATGTATATTTAGAAGGATCCGACCAATATCGCGGTTGGTTCAACTCCAGCATCACAACCGGCGTGGCTTTAACTAACGAAGCACCGTTTAAGACCGTTATTACTCACGGTTTTTCGCTTGACGGAGAAGGTCGGAAAATGAGTAAATCGCTTGGCAACGTCATCGATCCTCATGACGTCATGAAAGAATTCGGTGCAGATATTCTTCGCCTTTGGGCAGCAAGTATTGACTATCAATCGGACTTCCGTATCTCTTATGATTTGTTGCGTCAAATCAGCGAAGCTTATCGGAAAATCCGAAATACTTTCCGTTTCTTGCTTGGCAATACCTTTGATTTTGATCCGGAAAAAGACCTGGTCGATTATCCAAATTTGCCGGAAATCGATCAATATATGATGTGTCGCCTCAATCAATTGATTGAAAGGGTCCATCAAGCTTATCAACGCTATTCATTTGAAGAAGTTTATCGTTTAATTCTTCTTTACATGACCAATGATTTATCGGCTTTCTATTTGGATTTTACGAAAGATGTTCTTTATATCGAGCTTGCTGATTCAAATGCACGTCGCAGTATCCAAACGGTTTTCTATCATAACTTAGGGGCTTTAACTGCGCTTTTAACACCGATTATTCCCCATACCACGGAAGAAGTGTACCGTTATATGCCGGGACTAAAGAAAGAAAGCGTCTATTTGGTTGACCTCCCACACGCGACAATCTACAACAATGAAACCGAACTTACCACCAAATATGAACAATTCATGTTGTTGCGGGACGATGTGTTAAAAGCTTTGGAAAATGCCCGAAACGATAAAATCATTGGAAAGAGCCTAAATGCTCATCTTTTAATCAATCCGACCCCCAAAGTGGGTAAATTAATCAGCTCGTTACGAGTCAATTTAGCGCAAGTTTTCATTGTTTCGCAATTGACGATTACCGATGAGGGGCTAGAAGGCGAAACTTTCCCATCAGGTATCATTAAGGTTGAACTTGCTCAAGGAGAAACATGTAGCCGTTGTTGGCAAGTAGTCGAAAGCATCAATGAAGAAGAACTATGTCCTCGTTGTCAACATATTGTTGCAAATTTAAAATAAATTAAGGAGGTCCATATATGGCGGTCATTATTCATTTCTTTCGTTTGCGCACTAAGCCAAGAATTGATTACGAAAAGCTAATTTACTTTTTTGATGGTTTGGATTATTGTACCATTAATACGAATGACGACAATGTCGAGATGGTTTGCACTGATCCCGTATTTGATTTCCCATATCGATTTCTTATCACTAAACGTTCTCGCGTCAACAGCATTTACAATTTAAATTCTGAATATTACAATATCAATCTTTTGGTGGAAATTCCTTCGGTGCTTCCGGAGTTTGTTTCCCGGGGAATTCTCAAGTTTATTTCCGAACTGTGCCACTTGTTTGAACTGGATATCTACTATAACGGAGTAAAAGACATTGAACCATTTGACATGACCAAAATGATAAGCTACCTTGCTCAGGAAAGAAGCGATTATTTTGAAGACCATAAAGATTTGGAACGCCATTATGTCAAACGGGAAAAGTTAAACCAAATCTGCAATTTTCAACAAATGCTTCCTTATTTACCTGATAAATTAAAAGGGGAAGCGGAGGCAAATCCGTATTTAGTCTTTGTCGACAATCGCAACCAAGAAGTGGTTTTTTCGATTATTTGGAAACTTGGCACAGCCATGTTATTCCCTCCTCACTTAGACTATATCCATATTGAGGATGAGAACCAATTTACCACTATTGTTCCCGCACCGGTGTTTTTTAAATATGCAGAAAAGCACATGTATGAAATCAAAGATTTCTTGCCGAACATGCGTTTGTTATTGTTGCATGGACGAAACGTCAATCGTGTAAAAAAATTAATGCGTAAGTTTCGAAAAGTTCAAGAATCCGCCACCAACTTCAATGAAATACGCATTATCGATTTAATTGAAAGTTAAGGAGTATCCTATGAAAATCAATAAATTAATCGATCATACTTTATTAAAAGCTTTTGCGACCAAAGCAGATATCGAAAAACTTTGTCGCGAAGCGGTTCAGTATGATTTTCAAAGTGTTTGCGTCAATCCGGCTAACGTCAGTCTTGCCAAAAACTTTCTAAAAGGCTCCAATGTTTTGGTTTGCACCGTCATCGGTTTTCCGCTTGGTGCCAACACAATCGAAACAAAAATGGTGGAAACAGCTGACGCAATCAAAAACGGTGCCGATGAAATCGACATGGTTATCAATATCAGCAAGGCCAAAGAACGCGAATACAAATACATCGAAGAGGAGATAAAGGCAGTCGTGAGTGCTGCTCAAGGCCGAACCGTTAAAGTAATCCTTGAAACATGCTATTTATCGGAAGATGAAAAAATTGCCTGTTGCTTGGCAGCACAAAGAGCCGGCGCACAATTTGTCAAAACTTCTACCGGTTTTGGCACCGGCGGAGCGATTATCACCGATGTCTTGACAATGCGTCAAGCTGTCGGTCCTAATATGGGGGTAAAAGCGAGCGGTGGCATCAAAACCAAAGCTGACGTCGATGCTTTTGTCAAAGCCGGCGCAACCCGAATTGGAACTTCCAATGGAGTTCAAATAATGACCGATTCTGCCCCCCAAGAATCTTACTAGGAGCGTGAAATATGATACCAACACCTCATATTGAAGCTAAATCCCCAGATTTAATCGCCAAAACCGTGCTCATGCCAGGCGATCCCCTAAGGGCGAAATATATTGCAGAAAAGTATTTGGAAAATGTTACAACATTCAACACCGTGCGAGGAATGCTTGGGTTTACCGGAACATATAAAGGTAGACGCATTTCCGTTATGGGTTCCGGAATGGGCATGCCCAGCATTGGCATTTATTCCTATGAACTGTTTAAATTCTATGATGTAGAAAACATCATTCGCATCGGTTCTTGCGGGGCTTATTCTCCGGATTTAAAACTTTATGATGTGATTATCGTTAAAGCTGCCTACAGCGAATCCTCTTTTGCCTTTGCGCAAGGAAAAGAAACCAAGGATGTCCTAAGCGCTAATGCGGAACTCAACGAAAAACTTATCAATATCGCCAAGAATCTGAATATTCCGGTACATTTAGGGCGTATCCATTCTTCCGATGTCTTTTATCGCGAAGAAAGCGGCATCCACGAAAAGCTTTATAGGGAAAAAGGTTGCTTGGCGGTAGAAATGGAATCATTTGCGTTATTCCACAATGCCAATGTGTTAAACAAAAAAGCTGCTTGTATTTTGACCGTTTCCGATTCGCTTGTTACACATGAAGCAACTACCTCCCACGAACGCCAAGTAGCGTTTGAACAAATGATGAAAATTGCATTGGAAATGGCGGAATAAAGAAACATTATTAGGTTAAAAAGGGTCCCTTTTTAACCCTTTTTCTTATTGAAAAATCCAACCAAGTATATTGCCTACTATTATTGGAATAATAAAAATACAAGTATGAAAAGAGGAACAATGATGAAAACAACCAAAATTCATCTCACCAAACCAAATGGGCAACTAGACATTTACTATATAAAGACTACCAAGTTTAAAACGATAGCCGCGGGAATCATTTTTCAAACACCTTTGAGCGAAGAATATTTAGTGGAAAGATCGCTTTTAACCAGTTTACTTACAAAACGGACGAAGAAGTATCCAAAGGAAAAAAATTTTTACCTTTATTTAAAAGAACTTTATGACACAGCCATCTCCTCGCAATTATCCCCAAGGGGACTTGTGCTAAATGCCGGGTTTTTTGCCAACATTATCCATGATAAATACCTTGGCCCGGATGTCGAGTTGTTTCAAAAAGCACTTTTGATTTTAAACGATGTGATTTCCGATCCGGTTATGGTGGACGGTTTCTTCGAGGAAGAATCCATCAAACAAGAAAAGAAACTTTTAATCGACGATTTAAAGAGCATGTATAACAATAAAGCACTCTTTGCCAACATGCAATTAATAAAAAACATGTTTAAAGACGAAAGGTATCGCTTAAATTTATTGGGCGACCCTTCCGTGGTGGAACAAGTAACCAAGGAAAGCTTAAAAGAAGCTTATGAACAGTTGCTTTCCTCAAGCGCTATCGGTTTTGTAATCGGCGATGTCGATGAAGAAACCATCAAAAAGGCTTTTGCCCCTTTTGCTTTTGTAACAACTCAAAAAGATTTTTCTTACCTTGATTTAGAAACCACAAATCGCACCGAAGTCCAAGAACTCAAAGAAGAACAAAAAATCGCTCAATCGACCCTTTGCCTGGGATACCGCACCGATATCAGAATCGGCGATTCCCTTTATCAAGCGATGAGGGTGTTTAATGGCATGTTTGGCAAGTATTTTCATTCCGAATTATATAAAGAAATCCGCGAAAAAAACAGCCTTGCTTATTACATTAGCAGCGAATATGCCAGCCGAAAAGGCGCCCTCTTTATTACCTCGGGGATTAATAAAGAGGCTTATTCAAAAGTTTTAACTCTTATTTCAAATGTCTTAACTTCTTTTCAAGAAGGAAATGTGGATGAAGAAAACTTTGAATTGACAAAAAAAGCTATCATTAATAACATGATTGAAGCATACGACCAACAAACCGGCATTTATCGTGAACTATTGTTTTTTGTTGAACAACAAGAAAGACGCAAAAACCTAGAGGAAAGAATCAAAGAAATCGAAAATGTCACCAAAGAAGAAGTAATTGAATGTAGTAAAAAAATACGCTTAGATACCATCTTTTTCTTGGAAGGGACTAACGGAGATGAAGAATATGCTTAAGAAAATCACAAGCGAAAAGTTCCAGGAAACAATCTATACCGCGACATTAAAGAACGGGTTAAGGGTATTCTTAATGCCTAAAGAAGGCTTTGTCAAAACCTATGGTTTGTTTGTCACCAATTATGGATCGTTGGATAATGAATTTATCCCTCTGGACCGCAATGAGTTTGTTAAAGTTCCCGCAGGGATAGCCCATTTTTTGGAACACAAAGTCTTTGAACAAGAAGATAATAAAGACGCATCCACTTTATTTGCCCAACTCGGAGCCGATGCCAACGCTTATACCAGTTTTACCGAAACGGCCTATCTTTTTTCCACCACTTCCCATGTTTTGGAAGCAACCAAACTTTTGCTTGATTTTGTCCAAAAACCTCATTTTACCGAGGAAAGCGTGGAAGCCGAAGTAGGTATTATTGAACAAGAATTAAAGATGTACATGGACCGCCCAGGCACCGCTTTAATGCAAGGGGGCTTGCAGATGATGTACAAAGAAAATACCATCCGAAATGATATCGGGGGAACCTTGCAATCGATTAAAGAAATTACTTATCAGGATCTATTAAGGTGCTATCAAACCTTTTATCATCCCAACAATATGATTTTTGTGTTAGTTGGGCAGTTTGAACCTGAAGAAGTGTTGCAAACAATTATTGAAAACCAAGAAGCAAAATCGTTTCCGCCTTTTAAGCCGATTAAAAGAAGGTATTACTTAGAGAATAACCAAGTGTACCAAGCTTTCGGAGAAAAACAAATGGCGGTGATAATTCCCAGAGCCAGCGTAAATTTGAAAATTGGTTACGAAGAATTAAGTCCTTTGGAAATCATCAAACGGGATTTTCTGCTTCAAATGGTAGGAGACATCTATTTTTCAAGGGGTTCGGATTTTTATCAACAGTTGAAAAAAGACGGGATAATCAATAACAGTTTTTCGTTTACGAGTGCTGTTCATGAACTATTTGGATTCTTTACCCTTTCATGTGATACCTTGCAATATGAAGAATTCAATAAACGGATTAAAGAAAAGCTATTGCAAATCAGGAGCGAAAAAATACCGGAAGAAGCTTTTGCCCGGATGAAAAAAGTCCAATTTGCCCGAATGATTCGCCAAATGAATTCGCTCGAATTTTGGGCCAATATCATTCACGAAGCCGGATTTAAGAATCTTGACCCTTTTGCAATAATTCAAACTATTGAAGAGTTGAAATATGAAGATTTACGCCTAATCCAAGGGTTTTTTGTCGAAAAAGCGATAGCCATTTACCAAATTATGCCTCAAGGCGACTTAACCTAAAAAAATATTCGCTAAAATCAGTTATTTGCGAAAAAAAGTCGTTTGTGGTAAAAATTGCCTTTTAAGTTTGGGTTTAAACTGCTAAAGTCTTCGAAAAAGCCTTTTGAACAAAAAAATCAACCCCAAATTTGGCATTTTGTAAAATTTGCCTTCTATATTATACTGCTCTAGTATCATATAAGGAGGTTTTTTTTATGTTAAACAATGTGATTTTAGTAGGACGTTTGGTTGAAAAACCGACAATTAGGGTTTCAGAAAACGGTCAACCGTTCTGCACGATTACCCTAGCGGTGGTAAGGGCGTACAAGAATTCGGAAGGCGAATACGACACCGATTTTATTCGCTGCGTGCTTTGGGAAGGATTAGCCGAAAGCGTCGTTTCATATTGTGGAAAAGGGTCTGTTCTGGGGGTTAAAGGAAGACTTTCGGTAAGAACCATTGAAGTTAATTTTGAAAAAGACGGGGTGAATTTTAAGAAAAACATCCGCACCACCGATGTGATTGCGGAAAGGGTATCGTTTATTTCGGTAAAGAAAGAAAACCACCAATGACCCCAATCTATAAAGGTTTAGTGTTTTGATTGCTTAGCGTCGTCATTTTTGGTATAATTTCTACATGAAATAAAGGGGTGGAAATGATGACGCAATATTTAGAATTATGTCGAACCGTATTAAACAAAGGACACTTAAAAGACGATCGCACCAAAACGGGAACCATTTCGTATTTTGGCTATCAAATGCGTTTTAATTTATCACAAGGTTTTCCGCTTCTTACTACCAAAAAAGTCCATCTTCATTCGGTTATCCATGAATTATTGTGGTTTATCCGGGGGGATACCAATATCCAATATTTAGTGAAAAACGGCGTACGGATTTGGAACGAATGGCCTTTTAAAAAATATACCCAAAGTAAAGATTATCAGGACGAAACGATTGAAGAGTTTGCTCAAAAAATCGCCACGGATGACGAGTTTGCTCAAAAGTATGGCAATCTCGGTCCCGTCTATGGCAAGCAATGGCGCGCTTTTGTGGGGGGCGACGGCAAAGTTGTCGACCAACTTCAAAAAGTAATCGAAGAGATTAAAGTCAACCCTACCTCAAGGCGCTTAATTGTCAATGCTTGGCATCCGGCATATTTAAAGGAGATGGCTTTGCCGCCTTGTCATTTGTTATTCCAATTTTATGTCAATGATGGTAAACTATCCTGTATGTTATACCAACGTTCGGCTGATGTCTTCTTGGGAGTGCCGTTTAACATCGCTTCTTATGCTTTACTAACCCTGATGGTGGCTAAAATCACCAATTTAGAAGTTGGAGAGTTCGTGCATACCATGGGTGATGCGCATATTTATTTAAACCATTTGGAACAAGTGAAAAAACAGCTTTCCCGAACTCCACGCGAACTGCCAAAAATGATCATCCACGGCAACCAAACGAATATCCTGGATTTTAAGTATGAGGACTTTGAATTGGCGGGTTATAATCCACATCCAGCCATCAAAGCGAAGGTGGCGGTATAATGTTATCGATTATCGTCGCGATGGATCCCAATCGTTTAATTGGTTGCGGAAACGATTTGCCTTGGCATTACCCTGAAGATTTGCAGTATTTTAAAAAAGTCACCATAGGAAAAAGCGTTTTGATGGGTTATAATACTTATATGAGTATTTTTAACCGTTTGAAAAAGGCTTTGCCTGGCCGGACCAATTATGTTTTGACATCCAAA
Organism: Acholeplasmataceae bacterium; assembly: GCA_012838545.1. GTDB lineage: Bacteria > Bacillota_I > Bacilli_A > ML615J-28 > CAG-313 > UBA1427. The sequence goes on along the minus strand of DUPC01000043.1, from coordinate 10,212 downwards.
AAAGCACTTCCGGGCGAAGGAATAATTGTTAAAGATTTAACCGAATTTTTAGAAAATAAAAAGACCGAAGAAGTCTTCATAATCGGGGGTAAAAGCGTTTATGAACAATTCATTAACCTTGTAGACCGCCTTTACATTACTTGGATTCATAAGACTTATTCAGGAGATACTTTTTTTCCTGAATTCGATTTACAAGATTTTCAGTTAATCCAAGTGAACGAGACCCCGAATTGCACTTTTTCGGTGTATGAAAGGAAGCAAAAATGATTTTAGCGTTAAGTGTTATTCTTTGTTTTGGTTCGTTAATCGCTTTGTTAATTTGGAAGCTTTTAAGCGGGGCGTTTTGGTGGATGGCTTTGCTTTGGGGAATCGGCGGATTTGTGGTGGTCCTTGCGTCATTTTGCATCGTCATTATTCTTACACTTATCTTCGGGGGAAAAGCCCTTGCCAAACATTATAACCCCAAGAGCCCTTTTCGCCACTGGTTGATCCGGGAAATAGCCCACTTTTGCAATTTTTGGCTCGGTGTAAGGTATCATGTGGAAGGGTTGGAACGTATTCCCAAAGACCACCCATTTGTAATCTATACCAATCACCAAGGGTTTTTGGATATGTTTATTTTCTTTGTGGTGTTAAAGGATTATCCTCATGCATCGCTTTATAAAGACAGCCATGACCGAAATCCGTTGATTGGCGGAATGGCAAAAGCTTTGGGAGGAATGGGATTAGACCGGGAAAACGACTTTAAAGCCGCAGAAACCATTATCAAAGTTATCAGAGAGGTACGCTCGGGCGTAAACTTTATGATTTATCCGGAAGGAACGCGTTCTCGCGGACCAGAGCTGCTTCCTTTTAGGGCCGGCAGCTTCAAGGTTGCCCAGAAGGCTAAAGCGAATTTAATTATTCTTGCTTTGGATGGATCTTACAAGGTAGCAAGACGCATGCCATGGATTTCGCGGGTATATGTAAAGATAGTAGATTGTTTATCTCCCGAATATATTAATTCCCTGAAAACCCATGAACTGAGCGATTTAGTGCACCAAAGAATTGAAGCAGAAATAGAGGAAGCAAGAAAAAAATACCGCTTTCTTAAGGTGCCAAAACGTTTTTTAAAGAAAAATATCAAAAAATAACGAAACCGGCAGGCCAAAAACTGCTGGTTTTTTTGGTGAATTTAAAGCATTTGTTGTTTTTATTGCATCAAAAATCGCAAAATATGGTATAATTAGTAAAAGGATTAGCGTAGGATAATATTTTTTTTATTCCTTAAAGGAGGTTTTACGGTGTTTCGCGCTGTTGATTTAATTACCAAAAAACGAGATGGCCAAAAATTAACGAGAGAAGAATTAGCCTTTTTAATTAACGGCTATGTCAATAACGAAATTCCCGATTATCAAATTTCCGCGTTTTTAATGGCAATTTACTTTGTAGGTTTAGATTTTGAAGAAATGACAGCTTTGACTGAAGTGATGGTCCATAGCGGCGATATGATTGATTTATCGCCAATCAAAGGCGTAAAAGTCGATAAACATTCCACCGGGGGTGTTGGGGATAAAACGAGCTTAGTCGTAGGACCGATTTGTGCTGCGGGCGGAGTGAAAATAGCCAAAATGAGCGGCCGGGGTTTAGGCCATACTGGAGGAACGCTTGACAAATTGGAATCTATTCCGGGGTACAAAATTGAACTTGACAGTCAGGCTTTCTTCCAACAAGTCAATGATATTGGTTTATCGATTATTGGTCAAAGCGCCAATATTACCCCCGCCGATAAGAAGTTATACGCTCTTCGCGATGTCACGGGAACGATTGAATCTATTGGTTTAATTGCTGCTTCCATTATGTCGAAAAAATTAGCCAGTGGAGCGGATTATATTGTCTTAGACGTAAAAGTAGGAAGCGGAGCATTTATGAAAGAGGTGGCCAGTGCCACCAAATTAGCGGAAGCGATGGTATCCATCGGTAAAGCTTCAGGAAGAAAAACTGTGGCCACATTAACGGATATGGAACAGCCTTTGGGAAATGCCATTGGCAATACCTTGGAAGTCATCGAAGCCATTGAAACTTTGAAGGGCAAAGGTCCAAAGGATTTTGCGGAACTTTGTTATAATCTTTCTGCCGAAGTGTTCTTGATTTCGGGAATCGCTTCGAGTATGAAAGATGCCTTGGCTTTGGTTGATGAAGTCATCAATTCCGGAAAGGCTTTGGAGAAGTTTAAACAAATGGTCGAACGCCAAGGGGGTAACCCTAAGGTGGTCGAAGATTATTCACTGATGCCTTTAGCAACCCATACCGTCGAATTATTCTATCGAGAAGACCAAGAAGCTTATGTTGAACATATCGATGCTTTAAAAATAGGCGAAGCTGCCATGATTTTAGGGGCTGGACGTGCCAAGAAAGAAGACCAGATCGACCATGGTGTCGGAATCGTTATTCATAAAAAAGTAGGAGAAAAAGTAAAAAAAGGCGAAAAAATCGCCACGCTTTATACTTCCGGCGAGTATATCGAGGAAGCACTTTCCTTAACCCACGATGCTTATCGTTTTTCCGAAACGAAGGTGGCACCAAGACCGATAATTATTACGTCTATTCGTTAACCAATCTTTATAGAAATGGAGGGATAAAATGTTTGAATTTTTATTTGATCAATCCAGACTATTTTTCGATGTATCATTAGCAGAACAAATCTTCCGTTTAATTCTTGCAACAATGCTGGGAGCCATTCTAGGTTTTGAACGGGAACTAAAAAATAAACCAGCCGGATTCATCACCTTCATGTTTGTTTCTCTTGGCGCTTGTTTATTTTCGCTCTTACAGTTGAATTTAGCTCACATGTTGTACAATGCTATTCAAGAAAACGGCGAAATAAAAGAATATATGAGCGTTGATGCCGGGCGGATTATTGCCCAGGTGGTTAGCGGCATCGGTTTCTTGGGTGCTGGAACCATCATCTTTAACAAAGGAAACGTCAAAGGGATTACCACCGCCGCAATGCTTTGGGTAGCCGCTGCTTTGGGGCTCTTAATAGGTATGGGGGGGGAGGCCAATTATTTAGTCGCCTTTGTAACTGCGGTTGTGTTATTGCCGCTGATGTTATCGAGTCGCCGAATTGGGAGAAAAATCTCCAATCGCTTTAAAGAACATCGAGTCTTTATCGCGTTTGAGGAACAACATGAATTGGATTTGTTTGCTTTATTGAAAGCTTCCGGAGCAAGCGTAAAAAAGACGTTCTTTCACAATAAATACCAATCAAATGGAATCCACTACAAGGAAGTTTATTTCTACTTTACCGTCGATAAAGAAACGACTTTTGACGAGGTTGTGCGTGCATTATCGCAGAATAATTGGATTTTGTCATTGGAAGACATGTAAAAAGAGCGAGGGCAATCTCGCTCTTTTTTAAGCTTCCAAGGCTATTATTTTCATGAGTTCAACTAAAACTTCCGCCATTTTGTCCATGGCATCAACGGAAGCAAATTCGTACGGACCGTGGTGATTGCCGCTGCCCGTTCCGAGGTTTGGACAAGGAATGCCGCCATAAGTTAAACGGGCGCCGTCTGTTCCCCCGCGAATCGGTTCGAAACTGGCAATTATGCCTTTTCTTTTTAAAGCTTTTATCGGATATTCCAACACTTCGTGGCGCTTAAGCAATAATGGACGCATATTGGCATAGCTTTCCTTTAATTGCAAATCCACAGTGTTTGCCCCATACTTTTGGTTTAAAAAGGAACAAACGCTTTTCATCAATTCAAGTTGTTGTTTTATCTTGGTTTCGTCGTGATTGCGGATGATGTAGTGAATCTTGGTTTGTGCAACCGTTCCGCTCATTTCGGTTAAGTGATAGAAACCTTCGTATTTTTCCGTAAAGGCTGGGTTTTCAAAAGTGGGAAGCAGGCTTTGAAGTTCCATAGCGACTAACAAACTGTTGACCATTTTGTTTTTGGCGTCCCCTGGGTGAATCGCTTTTCCTTCAATCGTGATATCGGCACTCCAAGCATTAAAGTTTTCGAAATTAATGACGTCGATTGGTCCCCCGTCAAGGGTATAGGCAAAATCGATCTTTTTTGAATAGTCAAAGTGTTTCGTGCCTTGGCCAATCTCTTCATCGGGAGTAAAGACAACCATAACATTTGGCCGTGGTAAATCTTCTTTTACGAGCTGGTGAATTGCATCCATGATAATGGCGATTCCCGATTTATCGTCTGCTCCTAGTAAAGTCGTGCCGTCAGTGGTAATTAATTCATGTCCGAGGTATTTATTAAGGATGGGAAAAGCTTTGGTTGATAAAACCAAACCGTTTTCCAATTTGATATCTTCCCCTTGCCAATTAGCGATTATTTTGGGGTTTAGACATTGACCAGGCATCTCTTGGGCGGTATCCATATGGGCAATTAGACCCACCGTCAATTTACTGTTCCTATTGGTTGGAAAAAATCCGTAAACATAACCGTATTGATCAAGATAGGCATTGTCGATACCTAATTTCCTTAATTCTTCAACTAAATGCTCGCCTAAGCGTTTTTGCCTTTCGGTACTTGGGAAAGTTTCTGAATTTGGATTGGATTGAGTATCGAAGGCAATGTATGTTAAAAAGCGTTCTTTGGTTGACATTGTTACACCATCTTTTCTTTTTTTAAATTCGTATATAATTATACCATATTAAAACCTTGAAAAAAAGAAAAAAACTATTTTCTTAACCGAAAATAGTCATCAAATGAGTAGAATAATAAAATGGTGCCAGTAGTCGGAGTCGAACCGACACATCCTCATCGGATACTGGATTTTGAGTCCAGCGCGTCTACCAATTCCACCATACTGGCATGATTTCACGCTCTTAAATTATACGCTAATTTAAGAAAAAAAGCAAGCGAAAAGTAAAAGGATTTTTTGAAAATCATGGAAAAAAATCAGGTTTTCCTTTTATATTTGCCTTTTCTAACTAAATCAACCAAATGAATACTAAAATAAAAGCCTTAATGGAAAACCATTAGCCAATTTCTTGAAAAAATCGCAACAAAGTAGTATAATGGATAAATAGAAAATGAGGTTTAATTATGACTAAGTTTATTCGTTACTTAAAGCCATATTGGTATTTTGCACTTTTGGCACCTTCCATGATGGCTCTTGAGGTTATTACAGAATTACGTTTACCGCTTCTAATGAAAGAAATCGTCAACAAAGGTATCGGTCAAAATCAATCGGAATTGATTAGGCAAAACGGTTTGGAAATGATGATTATCGTTTTAATCGGTGCTTTATGTGGATTGTTATCGGTGTTTTTTTCTACTCGAGCCGCCCAAGGGTTTGCCAACGATTTGCGGAAGGATGCGTTTAGTCGTGTTGTTCATTTATCTTTTGAACAAACAGATAAATTTACGATAGGATCCTTGGTAACAAGGCTTACCAACGATATTGAACATTTGCGCATCTTGGTTTCGCAATCAACACGCATGTTTGTTCGTGCTATTATGTTGTTTGGCGGGGGAATTATTATGATGTTAAGCATCGATAGCTCTTTCTCGCTGATTTTATTTATTGTGCTTCCGATTGAGGTGACTTTAATCTTTATTTTTTTAAAGAAAGCTTTTCCGCTTTTCACTATTGTCCAAAGCAGTTTGGATGATGTGAATGCGGTGATGCAGGAGAATGTGTCGGGAGCCAGAGTCGTTAAAGCTTACGTCAGAGAAGCTTATGAAGCAAAACGTTTTGGGGTAACCAACGACGCTTTAACAAACAATTCTCTTCGGGTTTCGCGAATAATGGCATTTATAGGACCAGCCATGACCCTTTTCCTCAATATAACCACCATCTTTATTTTGTATTGGGGTGGTTCTAAAGCCATTGAAGGAAGTGGTTTGCAAGTCGGTGATGTTATGGCGGCTCTCAACTATATTGGCATGATTCTTATGTCGGTGATGATGGTTGCCATGATCTTTCAATCGATAACCAGAGCCAAAGCAAGCGGCGCCCGGGTGAAGGAAGTCATGAATGCGATTCCTTCCGTAAAATCGGGAACAGTTGATGCCAGCAAATACAATGGCGATATTATTTTTGCCAATGTATCTTTTCGTTACCCTTCTACCGGAAAACCGGTTTTGAAGAATATTAATTTGGAAATCAAAAAAGGCGAAATGTTGGCCGTTTTAGGGGCAACGGGAAGCGGAAAAACCACTCTTGTGAATTTAATTCCCCGGTTTTACGATGTAACCGATGGAGCTATTTTTATCGGCAGAGAAAACATTCAAAATTTTGAATTGACTTCGCTTCGCAAACTTTTTGGGATGGTTCCTCAAAAAACCGAACTCTTTTCGGGTTCGATTATCGACAATATTCGCTGGGGTAAGCCGGATGCTACTTTAGAAGAAGTTATCGAAGTGTGTAAAGTGGCGCAAGCTCATGACTTTATTTCCAGTTTCAAAGACGGTTACGATACCATCATTGGTGAAAAAGGCTCCTCGCTTTCGGGCGGACAAAAACAAAGGATTGCCATTGCTCGGGCGATTATCGCACGCCCCCGTTATTTAATATTTGATGACAGTACATCTGCCCTTGACTTATCAACCGAGGCAAGACTATATCAAGCCTTGTCAAGCTTTTTACATGACACAACGGTTATATTGATTGCCCAAAGGGTTGTCAGCGCCAAACGCGCCCAACGCATTGCAATCATAGATAATGGCAGTCTTGTCGCCTGCGATACCCATACCAACCTGCTTAAAACCAATGCGATTTATCAAGATATCTATTATTCGCAATTAAAGGATGAGGGGTGAACAAGATGAATCGACAAACAAGTCAACAATCCCGTCCCGTAATTCGTATGCGTCAAGGGCCAGCAGGACGCATGGGAAGCGTATATGGCCGTCACGAAAAGCCCAAAAACGCTAAAAATGCTTTAAAACGTTTAGTAAAATATTTGGGTTCCAATGTTTATTTGATGTTAATCTTAATTTTTGTCATGTTGATTGCCACGACAATTAATCTTTTAGGACCGGTAATTCAAGGAAAAGCTATTGATGCGATTAACACTTTTGATAAAGATTCGCTTTTCAAATATATTCTATTTTTATCGGTGGCCTATGGAATTGGGATTATCGTGTCCCTTTCCAGCGGGTTAACCTCCGTATACTTAACTCAAAGAACGGTTCGCAAAATGCGAAAAGATTTATTTGGAAAATTAATTCATGTGCCAATCCGCTATTTCGATACCCATATGCATGGCGATATCATGAGTCGCATGACCAATGACGTTGATACCATCGCAACAACCATCTCGCAAGCAGTTGCTTCGATAATCTCCGGTATTATGACGATTATCGGAGTGCTCGGTATCATGCTTTTTTACAGTTCAAAATTGACCTTAATCAGTTCTTTATCAATTTTCCTTAGCGTCTTTGTAACGGTTTTTTTGTCCAAGTACATAAAAAAATATTTCCGTCGCAACCAAGAATTGCTGGGTATGCTTAATGCTCAGGTTGAGGAAGCGGTATATGGTCATAAAACCGTCGCTGCCTTTGGGAAAGAAGAAGATTTACAAAACCAATTCAACGAAACCAGCAATCAACTCAGAAAAACCTATATCAAAGCGCAAGTTTATTCTTTTTCTATCAACCCAATTATGACTTTCATTAATAATTTCTCGTTTTTGGTGATTGTTGCGGTTGGGGCATACTTTGTATATAAAGGAATTGATGCGATGACGGTAGGAACTATTATAACCTTTACTTCGTTATCGAAACAATTTTCGCGCCCAATCAACGAAATAGCCACGCTTTTTGTTCAAATTCAAACCGCTATTGCTGCTTCGGAACGGGTTTTTGAAGTTATTGATGAACAACCGGAAGTCAATTTAGGCAAAGAGCTGTTAAGCGAAAAGGAAAAAGTCGGAACTATTGAGTTTAAGAATGTCTATTTTTCCTATGTGGAAGGCGAACCGGTCATACAAGACTTTAATTTAAAGGTTGAATCAGGCGAAAAGATTGCTTTGGTAGGTGCAACCGGAAGTGGAAAAACTACTATGGTTAATCTTTTGATGCGTTTTTACGATATCGATCAAGGTTCGATTTTGATTGACGGAATCGATATCCGCGATATTGATAAAAACTCCCTTCGCCAAGCAATTGCAATTGTCTTGCAAGATACCGTGTTATTTACCGACACCATCGAAAACAATATTCGTTATGGCAAACTTGATGCGACGATGGAGGAAGTAATTGAAGCAGCCCGTATCAGCAATGCGCATAACTTCATTGAACGAATGCAAGAGGGGTACCAAACAAAATTGATTGAATCGGGTTCGAACTTCAGCGAAGGGGAAAGACAATTATTGTCTATTGCGCGCGCGGTTTTAGCTCAACCGAAAATCTTAATTTTGGATGAAGCAACTTCAAGCGTCGATACCCGGACCGAAAAGAACATTCAGGACGCAATGGTGGCTTTAATGAAAGATCGAACTAGTTTAATCATTGCGCACCGTTTGTCGACAATTAGAGATGCCGATAAGATTGTCGTCATGGATAAAGGACAAGTAGTGGAAATCGGACGTCATGACGAATTATTGGCTAAACAAGGAATCTATTATCGTCTCTATCAACAACAGTTTGCCGGTAACGTTATATAATTTAAAGAAAGGAATTAATAATGAAAATTCAACAAGCTCAAACCAATAAAGCTTATCAGTGTGTGTTTCCTTTTTATTCGGAAGATAAAATATGTCCGAATCTTTCCAAATTGTTAAGTTATCCCCTTGATGAGATTGTAAAACGTCAGGCGGGTGATGTAACAAGAGTTTATACCTTGGGTAGACTTAATTCTGAGGATCATATCCAAGCGGAGGAATTAATTTTCTTATGCCTTGGCGAAAGAGACAAGGTTGAGGGGGGCAAAATTAAAAAATATTTCCGTTCAATTTATGCTGCTTTAGAAAAAGAAGTAATTATTCTAGTGGAAAAAATGGTTGCGGGAAACCTCGATGTTTATAAAGCCGTTCGCTTTATTTCCGAAAGCTTATTGTATTCGGAATACTCATATCCTAAAAAAGCCGACCAACAGCCAAAAGAACTGCAAGTCTACTTAAAAACAAAAACGGATGTATCAAAAACGATTGAAAAAGCCGTGGTTTATGGCAATGCCATCAACAATGCCCGTAAACTTGGCGATATCCCCAGCAATCTCCTTACTCCAAGCGACTTAGCCCGCTATGCGATGAACTTGACCAGCCGCTTAGGTTTGGAAATCACTGTTTTGGACAAAGAAGCGCTTCGCGTAAAGAAAATGGGTGCCCTTTTGGGAGTAAATGCCGGTAGCACCAATGAAGCCAAATTAATTGTGATTAAATATCAAACGGCAGGGGATGCCCCTTGGACCGCTTTAATCGGAAAAGGTTTAACCTTTGATAGCGGTGGATACAATTTAAAACCATCGCAAAGCATGGCAGGAATGAAATATGATATGTGCGGCGGTGCCAATGTTCTTGGCGCTCTGGAAATTATTGCTTCGCTTAAGTTAAAAACCAATGTTATGGCCGTAATCCCTGCTACGGAAAACCTCATCAGCGGTTCGGCCTATAAAGCCGGGGACGTCTTAACCTCGCTTTCCGGCAAAACGATTGAAATAACCAATACGGATGCAGAGGGAAGATTGATTTTGTGCGATGCGATAACATATGCTCAACAACTCGGCGCCAAACGCATCATTGACATTGCCACTTTAACCGGAGCTTGCAGCGTAGCTTTAGGGAAAGAATTTACCGGCGTTTTCACTAATAACGATGAATTCCTGAACCAATTTAAAGCGATTGCTGAAGAATCCGCCGAACCGATTTGGCAATTGCCGCTTTCTGAAGGCTATACCAAACAAATTCAAAAATCCAAAGTAGCCGATTTAGTGAATTCGGTGGTGGGATCCGGCGGTGGAGCTTCCTTGGCTGCCAGTTTCCTCAAAGAGTTCATTGAACCTGATGTGGAATGGATTCATTTGGATATTGCAGCTACATCAACCAATGAAGATGGTGCAACTGGGGTTATGGTTGCCTCTATGGCTCGCCTTTTCGAAAAATAAAAACTTTTGTCAATAAAAACCAAGAATAAAGCCAAAATGAGCCTAATTCTTGGTTTTATTGGGCACTTTAAAGAAGATTGTGGTGACCACAAACATCTCTAAAGGGTCCTTTTTTTATGGAGTTGGTAGAAAGAAAATATTTCTATAGTGTTTTAT
>DUPC01000002.1 GCA_012838545.1 Acholeplasmataceae bacterium | reverse complement strand
TAACGGATAAACTCACGGTCAATCTTGATGGTATCAATCGGCAAATCTTTAAGATACAACATTGAACTGTATCCCGTGCCAAAGTCATCAAGGTGCAGGGAAAAACCGTTGTTTTTCAAGATATACATTTTATCGATAATATTTTCGAGATTGGTCATTAGGAAGTTTTCGGTAATTTCAATCGCAATCGAACCTTCCTTTAGTTCTCTTTCTTTAAAGGTTTCGACAAACTCTTTGACGAACCCCGCTTGCATGAGCTGAATCGGCGAAAGGTTCATCGAGATACGCACATTGTACGGTTCCAAAAGTTTGGCGATTCTAAATGTTTCTTCGGTAACGATGCGTCCGATTTCGATAATCAAGTTATTCTGCTCCGCAACCTCAATAAAATGAGCCGGAGAAGACAAGCGATACTTCGGATTGTCCCAGCGAATCAAGGCTTCAAAAGCCACGATTCGGTTCAGGGAATTATCGTACTGAGGTTGCAAAAACATCACAAACTCGCGATTTTCAATTGCTTTGCGAAGGTCGCTTTCCATGACTTGTTCATGGGTATAGAATTTCTTCATACCTTCGTCAAAAATGGCAAAACTGAGGTTCGGAAATTCTTTGGCCCGTTTTAAAGCTTGTTCTGCTTCCTCAATAAGCGTATTAGGTGAAGTGCCTTCTTCCAAATCCTTAAAATTAACAATACCCATTTTTAATTTCAAGGTTAAGGAGTTGGTACCAAACTGAACCGGTTTACGGAGTGTTTCAATGAGGTTTTGACACCAATCGGTGATTGAGCGTTCATGGTCGATTTCATGCATTAAAACACCGAATAAATCGCCTTCCAAATGATAAACCGTATCGCTCGGACGTCGCAAATTGGCACTGATAATTTCGCCCATTTTCACTAAAATCGTATCGGCAATTTTTCGTCCCAGTAAGTTATTGTAATTTCTGAATTGTACGATGTTGATAACGATAAACGCATAATTAAGCGTTTCGGATTTGCCCTTTAGGATTTTTTGCAAATGGTCTTCCAAAACAATTGAATTCGGTAAATCGGTTACGTGGTTGTATAAAGCCAAACGGCTGTTTCTTAGGCTTTCCATTTGATATTCGGTAATGTCTTCACCGATGTACAAATAATTAAACATCAGTTTAACCGGGAAAAACCTAAGGGTTCGCTTATGCTCTTCGTTGTTATTGATGGTAAAAGTGATTGGCATTTGTTGTCGGATGATATGATGAATTCCCTCTTGGTTTTCTTGTTTGATGATATCTTGCAAATACTTAAATTTGGCAAGCGTTGGAAAATTAAGCTTGAGCGATTTGTTGGTGGAAACAATTTTACCCTTTCTATTGGTTTTAAAGGTATATGGTTTTAGATAATAATAACGGAAAAGCGATAATTCGACATCGGAGTTTTTCTTATTGATGACTAAATAAACCACTAACCCCAAGCAAATAAAAAGCAAACTGATAATCAAGTAAAAGGTGATAAGCGTAATGCGCAAATATGAGATATCAGACGTTACGTCCTCCGCAAAAAAGATATGCGCTACAAAATACTGACGCACGGAAAGGTTCGGAGCTAACGGATGAAAAGTTAAGTACGCGCTTTTCCCCATAAAGCGGATTTGATATGTCCCTTCTTTTTGGTCATACAAATCTTGGGTCATGCGAACAATCAATAATTCGCTGTTAGCACCCCTTATATAGTCATCGAACAATTTGTCTTTCGGCGAATCAATTTCTTTTTTGTAATGAATGGAAGCATCCTTGCTTATCAAAAAGTAAAAGTTATTCGCCATGTATTCGTCTTGAATAATATCTTTCAAGTAAGGATGAGCTTCATAGAAAAGCAACAGATTGTCAATATTGAAAAAGATAAACTTGGTTAAATTGTCATAATCTTTGTAACCGTCTTTGAAACTGTAGAAAGTGATTAACTGTTCATAATCGTTAAATTCATTTTTAACATAGGTATCGGACAGATAGGTATTCGTATAAAAATACCGGACGCCATCAATTTCATAGGCATCCAAAGTATCCGCCACCTTTCCATAACCGATAACCGGAACCGAATGAATGGAAAGTTCATCCAAATGATCAGCAAAATTTTCCCCCATGTCTTCATAGTTTTCGATTTTGAATCGTAACCATTCCAAGTCTTGCTCAATTCTGCTCTCAACCGCAAAACTTGCGCTCTTGCTCATCGACGCTACATAGTCGATGCGGTTTTGTTCCATAAAGTTCAAAGAAACTTTTTGGTAAAAATAGGCAACAAGCGTATAAGCAAGGGTAAAAAAGAGGAAAAAGATTAGAAAAACGCGGATGCTGAATTTGTTCATAAACCCTCCATTTTTTATTTCTCACCTTAATTATACAACATTTTAACCAATTGTCAAAATATAAAAAAAAGATTTTGCATATTTTATTTTGCAAAATCTTTGTATTAGGTTAAATCAAAACGTGAGTAGAGGTAACTCCCCAGCAAAAAAGCAAGGCCAATCAAGACCAAAACATGGAGCGGACCATATGCTAACTTAAAGCCTTCCGGGGCGACAATTAAGGAAGGAAAAACAAGTTGAATATAGGTATTGACATCGGAAACCATCAGCGACTGTAAAAATTCCGACGTCATATAGATGATATAAGCTATCACGCTTGATAAGGGCGATTTTATCAAAAATACCAAAAGACTTGAACATAGTCCATAATAAAGGCTAAGCAGACTTAAATTTATAAAAGCTTCCAACTGGTTAATTCTAAATATAAACCAAGGAGCAGATAAAAAACCAATTGAAAAATAAAGAAAACAAAAAAGCATGCAAATAAATATAGCTACCAGCAAAAGAAGAAAAAGTTTGCTTAAATAATAGGGCAGTCGCATTCTTCTATAACTCAAATATAGGATATGATAACTGTCGCATGGGGGAGTAAAACTCATGCCCATCACAAACGAAAGCAAAAGGACTTGCAAAATCCTTGTCAACAACAAGCAATTGGAAAAGTAATTTTGAAAATAACTTTTACCGTTGATTAAATGGTCGGTATGGCTATTAAAAGGTCTGGTCGCCAAAAGGAAACTGACCCCCGCAATCATAAATACTGCAGCCATTAAGATTATATTGCGTTTGCCAAACAAATAGCGAAAATGCAATTTAAGCAAGTTCATTTTCAATTGCTTCCAAATCAAAATAGTCGCTTAGTTCAATAACCCGTTTACCTCGAAAGGGGTAGTTTTTTAAATGGTGGGTGGATATGATAATCAATTTTCTTTTCTTTTTGAGCAGTTTTAGTTCATCCATAAACACTTTTTTAGCTTCCTCATCCAAACCGCTTAGGGGTTCATCAAAGACATAGATATCAACCTCGGTCATTAGGGTTTGAATCAACATAACTTTTTGCCTTGTGCCTTTGGAAAGTTTTATCATGTTGGTGTTTCGGTATTCTTCAAGACGGAACTTCTCATAATAATACCTTAAAACTGAACCGATTTCATCAGAATTCATTCCGCGAATTTTTCCTATCAAAGTTAAAAAGGAATCCACGCTGACATAGTCGGGTAAAGGGAGTTGTTCAGGCATATAACTGATGGCTACATCGTTACCTTTTAATCTCCCCTGATATTTGATAACTTTCATGATACATTTAAGCAGGGTAGATTTACCGCTGCCGTTGGGACCGACAATAAAATTTATGCAATCGCTCGATAGCTTGATATTCAATTTTTCCAGCACAGGTAATTTGCCATATGATTTCGATAGGTTAACCGTTTCAATTTGGATCATAGGTTACTTTTACTCCTTGACTGAATCCTTCAAAAGAATGAAGCAAAGTAATCGGTTCAATGATTTGTTGATACGGTTTTCCCAAGTACTCGTAATGAATTATAAACCCGGCTTGTTCGGTTAAATATTGACCGAAATAACTAAAAGGAAGAACTACGGTGTTTGTTTGTTTTTCTTCAAAAGCAAGGGAAAAGGAATTTATTTTCGGTTTTTCGGTCAAAGGAATTTCTTCACCAATCAGGTCCGCCATATTCCTGGTTTCCGGAATAATTTCAATGTTTTGAGTATAATCGTAATTTATCATTGCACTGGCATTAATCAACTCAATGTTGATAATATTAACCTTTTCGGATTCCAGTGAGGAAAGTTGCATCACAACACCGGCTAAACCGGTTTGGTTTTTTAGCCTTCCGGTTAATCCCCTTAATTGCTTAATCAAAAAGGCTTTTCGGCTTTTGTTTTGATAAAAGGAAATGCTTCCTAAGGGTAAGGGAAGTTTTGTCCCATCGCCAATAGTTATATTTAACTTGGCTTCTTTTAAAATGATTTGGCTTTCACTGGTAAAGGGAAAGTGAAGGGTTAGTTTGGCGGGAAAGTATTGGGCTTGGTCAAGTTTTACCGGTTCATCCTCAATAGTTATTTTTTTGAGTTCCACTTGATACTCGTCCAAGGAATCTTCATCCATTAAACTTGCGAAAGATACCACTTCCGGGGTTAAGAAAACACTGTCATGATTGCTTAACCAAATATCAACAGTAAAGTTTTGCGATTCATCTAAGACATATGCTAATGATGTGGGAATGGTAATGATTGATTGGAGTTTTTGACGCTTTTGGTTGATGACGATTATATATGTCAATAATCCCCAAAACAAAACAACCCCCAAAGTAACCAAAATTGCTTTACCGGATTTGCTCTTCATAAAAATCGTAATACTGATTAATGATGTCAACCGTTTCCCACATTCCTTTTTTAAAGGCAATGCCCAATAGATAGTATTTACATGCTCCGTTGTTTAGACGGGCTTCCCCTTTGGCACTAACGGTTACTTTGGTTTTTGGTTGTACGATAATGGTGAAGTCTTGTTTTACGCTTCTTTCTTCTTTTTCCTTTACTCCAACTTCCATCTTAATGGCTGAGTCAAGTCCCGTGGTTAAGGTTTTGATTTTGCCCGCTATTTTTAAACCCACCGTGCCGGTTGCGCTCCTGGTTATTTCTTGCGATGTCGATTCCGAGGTGGCATAATTGAATTTAAGGGGTTCCCTGGTGTTGTTTAACCGGGCGAATATGGTTTCACCCACATAAGTTACGGTTTGGTTTTCATTTACTACATAAACACTCCAACCGAAAAGCTTGCGTTTTACGTTATCCAACGCCTCGGACTTTTCTTGATCAGAAAAGGAAACCAAAAGTTTGGCCCGCGATATTTTAGGAATCGCAATTGATTGAAAAGTGGGGTGTCCTGTATCATTGGCATTTACAATTAATGAAACATTAAAAAAAGTGAACAATAACAAAAAGGCAAATAAGATTTTCTTCATGTAAAAAAGCACCCTTTCTGAAGTTCCTTTTTCGGAACTCTGCAACCATTATAACAACCCTAAAATCTATATTCAAGGGTTATCGGTTGCGAAAAACGGGTGCTTTTTTGAAATGACAAATAATTATTCTGCAAGAAATTTTTCGATGTCATCAACTTCTTTGATAATATCTTCCGACAAATTTTGGCTTTCTTTTTCAAGTATTAGGATATTATCTTCAATACGGATACCGATTCCTTCTTCGGCAATATACAACCCTGGTTCAATCGTAATCACCATTCCTTCCTTTAAACCCACGCTCATGATTGAAGGGTCATGGACATCCAGTCCCAAAGAGTGACCGATGGAGTGGTAATAGTAACGGGAAACTTCGGATTTGTCCTTAATCAAACCAAGCTTAATGCAACCTTCTGCCAGCAATTCTTTGGCGTATTCATTGATTTCTTGCCAAGTGACACCTGTTTTGGCAAAAGCGATGGCCTTTTTATTGACATCGAGTACAACTTGATAAACTTCCTTTTGGCGAGGAGTGAATTTTCCGCTGACAGGGAAGGTTCTGGTTATATCGCTGGAATAACCGTTCGTATAACAGCCCACATCCATCAACAATAAACTATTCTCTTGGATGTTGCTGTTGTTTTCTTCATAGTGAAGAACCGTGGCATTTTTGCCGCTGGCCATGATGTTGCCAAAGGAATTCTTTTTTCCTTGTTTGGTAATGGTGAAGTTAAAATACCCCTCCGCATCACATTCAGTCTGCAAGTTCTTCCGATTTCTCATGACATTGTAAATGGCATCTTTCGTCGTCGCAATGCTTTGCTTGATGAGTTCAACTTCTTCCGGTTCTTTAATCATTCTAAGTTTAATCAAATCCGGATAAATGTTTTTGATTTCCAAAGCCGGATAGTTTTCTTTTATCTTTTTAACATAATCAAGCGCAAAAGTGTTGTATAAAGGCAGATTGCGATACTCTAAGTCCAAATAAAGTTTTTCAATCACATGTTCGGAATATCTTAAAAGTTGTAGAAAATTGAGAATTAAATTCTCAAAATCGGCCTGATACCTAATTTTTTGAACCGGTATGCCGGAGATTTCGGAAGCTTCTTCTTTCGATAACTTGTGGCCAACCCATTTGGCTAGGATTGGATCGTTTTCGTCAATAAAGAGCCATTCATTGTATTGTTGGTTGGATTTGACGATAACGACAATAACATTTGCTTGCCTGATACCGGTTAGGTAGTAAAAATTGTGGTTGACCACAAATGGGTATACCGCATCCGCCGTCTTGAAAATTTCGTAACCGGAATGAAATAAAGCAAGGGAATTATTGGCAATAATGTTAAAAACCTTTTTTCGGTTTTTGGTAAAAAATTCCTTATTCATAGATTTTTTCTCCTAGTTTCTTTTTCTTGTGGTTTTCTTCGTGGTTGTTTTTTTCTTTGTTGTGGTTGCCTTTTTAGTTTCGGCCTTTTTGGCAACCGGTTTTGGATTATGGTAATTTTCCAACACTTCCGCAAACATTACCATAACTTTGGTAGCATCGCGAATCGTAACCCCGTCCAAGGCAAGACCGACAATATCATCATGGAATTTATCGTGCGATTTTAAAATCTTTTTGGTTTGTGGAGTTATGCTTAACCGAATTACCCGATTATCCATTTCATCGCGCGTGCGCACCAAATAACCTTTTTGCACCAAACGGTTAATCATCGTGGTTAAAGCACCGACGGTGATTTTTTGTTTGTTGGCAATGAAAGTCATCGGTTTGTTGTTATTAATAGCTACAGTTTCCAAAACATGCACTTCGCCTAAGGTTAAGTCCTTGATAACGGTGGTATCCATTTTTTGACTTTCGATAACAGTGGTCATGTTGACAACAAAACGGAAAGCTTCGTGAAGTTTAGCTAATAGTTTCTTTTCTTCTTTGGTAAAGTTTTTTGGTTTTGGCGTTGGAGTCTTAATTAATTCTTTAGGTTTTTCTGCTTTTGGTTTTTTAGCCTTTGGTGTTTTTGTTTCTTTGGCAACTTTTACCTCTTTAGCCTTTTCTGCCCCTTTGATAGTTTCTAAAGTTTTGGCATCGACGCTGACAGAATCAGCGTTTGATTCAGCAAAAGGTTCGCCATATAATTCTTCGTAAGGTATTTCGACCGTATTTTCTTCGGCTTTTTTCTTTGGCTTGATAGCGGTTTTTTCTGAGAGGGTTTCAACAACAGGAATATTCAAAACCGGTTCGGTTGTAATTTTATTAACTTTTGGTTTTGCTTTAGGAACTTTTTCTTCGGTTGTAGCCTTTTTGGCGATTTTGCTTACGGCTTTAGTATTTGCGTCTTTCGCTTTTTTATTAGTTGCTTTTTGAGCGTCTTTCTTAGTTGTTTTAGTTGTTTTTTTAGCCGCTTTTTTATTTGGCTTTGTAGTCGTTTTGGAGGGTGTTTTGGTAGATTTCGTTCCTTTGGATTTGGTTTCCGTGGGTGTTGCTTTGGCTTTGGTGGTTTTCGTTTCTAGCTTTTCAGTTGTGGAAGCAGTTTTTTTGGTTGAAGTTTGTTTCTTTTCCATATCATCACCTATTGTTATTATATTAAATAATACTTTTAATGTCAAACTTAATGAATAAATTTCGTTTAATGATTTAGACAGCCCAACAAAAAAAGACCTTTGAAAGGTCTTTTTTGATGAGTTATTTAAGTACTTCTTCGATGTAGTAGACTAAATCCGATACGCGTTTAACTTTTTGTGCTGATTCATCGTCAACCTGAATTCCAAATTCATCCTCAATGGACATAATCAATTCCACCGCATCCAATGAATCGGCGCCTAGTTCGTCAATGAT
>DUPC01000042.1 GCA_012838545.1 Acholeplasmataceae bacterium | reverse complement strand
GGATCCGCAAACTCTCTTGGTGGCAATACTTTAACCAAAACACTTGCGCTTGCTTCGTTTCCGGCTGTATCTTTAACTGTGTAAATCAAAGTGTATTCGCCTTCGGTTGTCAATAGACCGTTTTCGTCAACCGGAATTTCGTCACCGCTTACTTCCAATTTGTCGGTTATGTCTTTGTCGAAATCGTCAAAAGCGGTAACTGGAACATTTAATTCCTCGCCCACGTAAGCAGAATGTTCGGTTGGAGCGGTTATGGTTGGCGGAGTCGTGTCTTCGCCGAGCGAATCAACTTCTTCCATTACGATATTGTCTAGGAAGCAAGTTGTAAGAATCGCCTCTTCTTTCATTTTTCCGAATTCTAAGAGTAGCGAAATCTTGCTCATATCGGCTCCTTCATTCGTTGAAGGTTGGAAACGGAATGAATAACTTTGCATGGTTGTATCTAAGTAGAAAAAACGTTCAATCGGATCAACAGAATAGAACCAAGGAGCTTGGTCAATTAATTGACCGATTTGAATGTGCATCCACCTAGGTACATTGGCTCTGGCTTCAAAACGGACTTCATAGAATTTATCCGGATCCAATTGCAAATCGTTGTAATCGATCCGTGGCGAAGCTTGCGCAGCTGCAATGTTGGTGATGTTAATGAATAATTCTTCATTTTCCACTCCGAAGGTACCGGTTCCGTTTTCAAATTGCGATAATATAAACGGATCGGTATAGCCAGACGAGAAATCGCCGTTGAAAATCATGTTGTCCGAAGGTCCGTCTGGTTTTTTAAAGATAACCTTAAGCATGGCATATTCTTGGGTTAAAACGACGCCGTTGATTTCCAATTCATAACGAACGGAGTATTCGCCCGACTGGATTAGTACCCCATTTTCGTCCATTGGCGCTGCCGTATAGTACTTAACTTTGTTGGTTACGTCTTTACCATACTTGTCGGTAGCCGTTATCCCGGCCATAAAATCAAAGACATCTCCGGTATAGGCAGTCATTTGTGGATTGACGCCTTTAATTTCCGGTTCGAGTGTTTCCCGTTTTTCGCAACTAAAAAGCGAGAAAAGGACCACTAGAGATAATACAACAAATAAAGATTTAATAAATTTTTTACCCATAAATCCTCCTTTATTTTTTAAATTTGTTGTCCTAGTGTTACTTTGATGTGCGAATAAACACCGTTTCGCACATCGATGGCATCTTGGCCTTTTAGGCTCGAGGATGCAATTTCTTTCACCATTTGATTATTTACTAACTCGTATTTCAATACCTTGACCCGTTCATCAAAAGTTGAAAGATTACCTGAATTAAGATATATAATGTCGATGGAACCCAAAAATTTGGCTTTCAGAATTCCATCTTGGAAGAAAGAGGAAGGAACAAGCGGTTTTAAAGTAAGTACCAGTTCGCTGTCCTCAACCGTAAATGGGGTTTGCCCAAACATCATGTGGAACCACATGCTCACCACTTCTGCATTACACCCGCTAAGCCTTGCCACAAATCCTGTGCCATGCGTTTCGGGATCTGGATTGTTGGTCGTGGCGATAAATGAGACATTTTCATATATACTGCGTCCGTAGCGATACGGATCCATAAAAGGGGGCATTGAGGTTTTGATATCTTCGTAAAAAGCTTCGTATTGACCGCTTCTTAGAAGGCCGTAAAGATATTTAAAACTCATGTGAACGAAATTGGATTCGCGTTCCAGCCAGCCTTTGGTAAAGGCGCGAATGCGTCCGATTTCCAGGGTTTCTGAGTCCAAATCGGCACTCGTCTTATACATTTTCAATTGTTGGTCAAATAAATCACTATCCCTGATTTTTCGATAAACTTTTTCCGCTTGATAATTCGGGAATAGATGAGCTATTTTCAGGAATCTTGCAGGTGCTTCCAAAAACGGCGGAAGCGCTCTTAAACCGTAATCCCAGATTTCCGCTTTTTGCAGACCATAAGGTGTTCGTCCTTTTTTGGAACTGAATTTTGTCGGATAATGGATTAAATATGTGGGGATAATCTCATATTGGTTTATAAGCTTTTCCAAATGAAGCACAATGAAGTTTTTCATCTTTTCGAAATATGACATCAACTTTGACAGGGCACACTCAATTACTTTTCCGGTTAAGAAATATTTGGTTCGCCTGCGATAATCCTCAAGCGCATCAAGCCTTACTTCCCAAAAACCGAGTTCCGTTAATTTCGCGTTTTCCCAAAGGTTTAACCCTTCCCAAATTATTTCCATTAAGTTCCAGAGTTCTTGGTTTAGGGTTATTTCTTTTTGCTTAAAGTCTTTTGCAACATTCTCCAAAAAGGCGATTATGCGAAGCAATTCAATGGTTTCCGAAACTCCCGAGCCCAGTAAACCGGGCAATCCGTTCATGGCATCGTTCCATCCTGGTTTATTGGCTTCCATCATGATTCCAAAACCGCTTTGGTCAAGCAAGGCAAATTTTACCGTTGCCAAACTGGTTAATTTTTCGATTAAACAACAAGTATAAATATCCCCCTCTAGGGTTTTGTGATAATTGGATTTTCCTTCCACAAAACCGATTTTTTGTTTTTCTTCCGGGGTAAAGAACCTTAAAGCTCCATATTGCCGAATTGCTTTTTTGGGGGTCAATCCGATTTTTTCTTCTCGCGGAAGCACTTCAACCGGGCTTTGATAGTACATATAACCACAATCGTTAAAGAGCAATTCCTCAAGTTGATTGGGGTATCTCAACAAATAGCTTTCGATAAAATCGAAATTGTAAGTGAAGTGATCAATCCAATAACCTTCCCCAAACACAGCATTCATTTCTTCCCTTGATTCTGCGAAAATTTTCTTCAGCGCTTCGTCAGGCAAGACTTTTAATTTTGTTTCATGTTTTAGGAGTTCTTGATAGATTTTTCCCGGAGTAAACTCTTTGGTTAAGCTTTTTTTAAATTCCGGACATTCTGTTTTAAACAAATCCTCAAGCAACAAATCGAGATCAATTTCGCTATTTAGCCGATAGGTTAAGCCGTTTATGCTTAATGGGTTATAACCGTCGATTTGAAGCAAATTCATGAATTGTTTGATATTGCTTTTACCCAAAAAGCGGTTGAACAAAACGTCGTTTCGGCGGTTTTGGTTAATGTCGCGATAATTCCCGTTTCCTTGGGTAAAGTATTCCGGTTCCAAATTAAACCAATTGTAATCCCTTTCTGGATCGCCGTGTTTTCGAGAATACAGATAAAACGGTTTGGGGTTTTTTGTGCGGCCAAGGTTTATCGGGAATCCCCCTCGCAAGACATTGTCCAAAAAACTTTGTTTCAAATACTCGTCAAAATCAGGAAAACCAGAAACGGTTTGGATTGCTTCCGTTAACTCAAGCACCAATTTCTCGGAACGCCTGCTTTTTTCTTCAAAGAACTCGTTTTCCAAAAATTGCGGAAGGAAGTTTTCCAGATCGCTATATTCATGTGCCATCCCCACCATGGAAAAAACTTTGATCTCTTCTAAAGGTTCTAAGGATTTTGCTATTCCAAAGAAAGCGCAAGGTACTTTATTGAAGGGATATTGGGTTTGTTTTAACAAATCACTTAAGCTGTTTTCGATAAAGCCGTAAGGATTTTGCTTTGATAAATCGTGTTTAAAGACCAAAAAGGCATCGACAATCGGTTTCAAAAGCTGGTTTTTTTCATCTTTTGCCAAGTAAAAATTTCCGTCATTTGTGATGTGTATTTCAGCTTCGTCGGCACTGGATGAACGCATTTTATAGAAAGGCGTATGGTTTTCCAAGTAAACAACATCCATCCAACTGCGCATCAGATTGCCCACATCTTTATATGCTCCGTTGGAAATTCCTCTTGGAAGCACTTGGCTTAAGCCATCTAAAATCTCCGCTTTTGCCGTTTGATTGGTCAGATTTTTAAAGGTCATAGTACGCATCAAGGCGCCTAACGGTGCCTCCGGAAGGACGAAATATTCGACGGTTACTTGGAATTTATTGTCTTTGTCGGTTTCTTCCAAGCGTAAATGCGTACTGGTCAGATGCAATTTACGAAGGTTTTGTTTAGAATCAACCTTGGTAAAAGGTTCGAAAAAACTGCCGTTTAGTTTAATAAATGTTCTGAATCCTTGAGTTTGCACTTTTTCATAGGCAATGCAGGCGGGGTTAAATTCGAGGATGGCGCCGTTTTTGTCCTTTACGCCAAACGAGGTAATTCCCTGACCGCGATTGCAATAAAATGCCCAAATCGGGATTCCTTTTTTTCCCGAAACACCGGGGAAAAAGGAAGAAAAAGGTTTTTGAATATCGTAGTTATTCATAATAAAGGGTTTTAATAGGAGCACTTCAATCACCTCCGTTTCTTTGGTATACCCTTATATAGTCGACAACAAAATGCTGAGGAAAAACGGTTGTTTCATCCGGATTACCCGGAAAACGTCCTCCGATTGCCAAATTGACGATTAAGTAAAACGGTTGGTCGAACGGCCTAGGGTATTCTCCGCTGCTGGTAAACCATCTGCTAACCCCGCCAATTAGAAAATCATCGACGTACCACCTGATTTCTTTTTTATCCCAAAGCAACTTATAGGTATAATATTTTTCGGAATCAAAACCCGGAATTATATAACGGACTCCTGCTTCGGTATGAGGTTTTCCGAAGTGGATAGTGCCGTAAAAATAGGCGGGGTTATGACCCAAACTTTCCATTATATCGATTTCTCCGCAGGAAGGCCAAGGACCGTACCTGCTGTTTTCCGGCATCATCCATAGCGCCGGCCACATCCCTTTTCCTTTAGGGAGTTTTGCTCTGATTTCTACCAGACCGTATTGAAAACTAAATTTTCCTTTGGTTGTGATTTTTCCCGAACAATATTCCCAATCGTTAAACATCCTTTTTTCGCCGGTTATGACCAATTGGCTATTTTCAATTTTGACATTGGCCGGATGATAATATTGCAACTCTTGATTGCCGAATCCCCCTCCCCCTTCATTAATGTTCCATCTTTGGGGATTCAACTCATCGCTATCAAATTTTTCTTCAAAAACCAATTGCCACTTATTCATCGATACACCACGTTTGAATGGTATGGCCGGGAATGAAGCCGTTTAATTTTCGGTTATTCAAAACAACTTGGTAAGCGGTATCTTGGTCAGTTTCGTTACATATCACAACTACGGTTTCTCCGGTTGGATTTAGGCAAGCTAAAGCCAACAGATTTTTTTCACTTACCAATGTGTCGATGACAAAGGCAGAGGGAGTGATGAATTTGCTGAAGTGACCGATATAGTAATATGAACTGTTTAAAATCAATTGACCGTCTTTGACAATCATCGGTGCATCACAGAAATTCCCCACATGGTTCGGCCCGCCGTGTTCGTCAAGAACCAGATTCCAATCGATAAATCCTTCGCATCCCCGTGTGAAATCACCGATAATATTTCGGGCATAGCGTTCGCCGGTTTTTATCGAACCCAAATGAACTCCGCCTTCTTGGCACCCTTCGGTAAAGATGACATGCAGGGAAGGAACCATGTCTTTAATTAAAACAACTTTTTCAAAGTCTTCGCTGACATACCAATGAATGCCGATTCCCCAAATCCAGGAAATCGCTTCGGTATCTTTTGCGATTTCCGCCATCCATTTTTCGATCAAGTCGCGATTGTGATCAAGCAAGATTAACTTGGTTTTTTCCAATCCTTCCTCTTGCAACATCGGTCCCAAGACCTTAGTAAAAGCAATCGCTTCTTTCGGAGTATATATGCATGACTCCCACACCTGAACCGCCTCGGGTTCGTTTTGGATGCTGAGGTATTCGATATCGTGTCCGAGTTTTTTCATTTCCTTTAAATACTTAACTAAATACTTTGCCCATAGCATATAGTATTTTTCTTTTAATTTTCCGCCTTCGTTTAGTTTACGGTTTGTTTTCATAAAGGCCGGCGGACTCCAAGGCGCAGCCATTAAATGCAGATTGGGTTGCAATTTTTTGGCTTCGCTTAAAAAAGGCAATACATAAATTTTTTCTCTTTCGAGCGTAAAACTGTTTAAAGATTCATCGCATTCTTCGATATAGGTGTAGCTGTTCAGGGAGAAGTCGCAACTGTGAACAGACATCCTGCCTAAGTTATACCTCAGTCCTTGTTTTCCGAAATATTTTTCGATTATTTCTTTTTGGATTTTTTCATTTGCGTTATAGTAAACGTAGGATGCGCTTTCGGTAAAGGCACCCCCAAAACCGAGGATTTGTTGTTTTTTAAAGTTTGGATTTACCAAAACGGTTGTAAACGAATCCTTATGTTGGTGGGATTTAAATTTATTGGTTACATCAACAAAATATTCGTTTTTCAAATAGTCGGTTTGGAAGCACTTTATCATATCTTGGTGTCCTCATCGAATGCATCGATTAGCATCTTTTTGGCTTGGTCATCAAAACAGATGCGGGTTGAGTTAAAATAATTGGTATTTTTGTTTTCGTAAATCAATACCTTTGCATCCATCGTCAAAACGTGATGATGAAAAACTCCTTGTTTTACATTGTATAGTTTATTTTTTTGCATTTTTGTGATATCAAATCCTTTGATAATCCCTGATTCAACTCTTGCGCAAATCAAATAACATTTGCCTTCCAAAAGCATAAAGATTTCGTCGGTTTCGTTATGCGCTTCCACGTATTCGATGTTTTCCAATTTTAATTCGTCGATATAACTAAGCAAAGCAATTTGTGCATTGTTTACGCTCGCCAAAGGAACAAATCCGTTCCCGGATATATCTGTTACTTCCACTGCTTTATCCATTCTTAATGACCTCAAGATAATCGATTGTAATTACATCGCCGCTGTTTTCCGAAGCGGTTTCCAGTTTGATGAAACATTTACCTTCGCTAAAATTAAAAGTAAAAGGCACTTCAATTTCTTCGTATAATCCCCAAGTCGGAGTTAGGTTAAAAGTATTTGTTTTTTCGCCATCGCCGCTGTCGTCAACCAAATAAACGGATAGTTGATTCCCTGGGCGAAGCACCGTGCCATAAAGGGTAATTTGGTAAGAACCAGCTTCATTGACCGTTAGTTCCAAAATTAAACTTCCGTTAATTCCGCTGCTATTTTTTAAAGTGACGCCGTATCCTTCGCTTAAAGAAGCGATGCTTCCTTCGTTGATTTCGTTGGCGTTTTCCGCCTCAACTCTTCCCGGTACAATATTGGCTCCGGTGGTTTTGATTTGGATGCTGCTGGTAATAGAATAATTCCCGGCCAAATCAACGCTGATGATACGCACTTTATAGGTAGTGTCGCTATCCAGGTTTTTGATTTGGTAACTGTTTTTGTTGGTGGCACCGATTTGTTTGCCGTTTAAGACAATTTCATAATGGCTGACACCCACATTGTCGCTGGCTTTCGACCACGAAATATTAATTGCGTTTTGAGTTGTGTGCCATTCGGTTAATTCGACTACGCTTGGAGCTGTTTTGTCTTGTTCAGTGTAATCTCTTTGATAAACCCGAACATAATCGATTTCCATTGTGGCGCTTGTAAAGTTAGGGTCGACATCCCTTCCAAGGGTTCCACCCATGGCAATATTCATGATTAAATGGAAACGTTGGTCAAACGGCCAAAACTTTTGATTGTCTTTGGCAAATTTTGGATTGTTGTATGTTGAAATCAATATCTCATCTGCAAAAATCTTTATTTGATCCGGCGTCCATTCCAAACTGTAGACATGAAATTCCGTAGAAGTGTTTTCAAACGGAATTTCTCTTCCTATTCCGTTACCGCCGTAATTGTTTTCCGTATGAACGGTGCCAAGCACGCGATTAGGTTTATAACCTACCGCTTCCATTATGTCAATCTCGCCGCTTCTTGGCCAAACACCGTATATGCTATCGGTAGGCATCATCCAAATGGCTGGCCATGTGCCTTTTCCTTCCGAAAGCTTGGCTTTTACTTCCACGCGGCCGTAAAGCCAATCACCTTTATGGCGGGAGACAACTCTTGCGGAAGTGTAGTCGCTATTATCGTAACGTTCCTTAAGTGCGGTAATGGTCATTACGTCATTATCCACATAAACGTTTTCAGCTCGATTGGTATATGTTTGAAGCTCATTATTGCCCCAACCCCAATTGCCGACGCCGAGATCGTAACCCCATTTGGTGCTGTCAGGCAGTCCGGTATAATTGAATTCATCTGCCCAAACCAATTGATAACCGTTTTCTAGATAAGGGACAGGCGAATCAATTAGTTCCTCGGGTACCATGGGTACGCGCTCAAATTTTTCGTCGGTATTGCCGTTTTGGCAAGCAAACAGTGATAGACTTAATAAAAGTATTACAATAAAGTATATTTTTTTCATGTTGTTCTCCTTTTCTAAAACGTTTTCGACAAACTCTAAAAAAGAACAAGAATTATGCATTGAATCTTGCTGAGTTTTTTCAATTACCAATAATTCTTCCTAAAACGTTTTCGATAATTTATTTAAAAAAATGTAAACCTTTACATTACATATTATACCAACCTGTTTTTTATATGTCAATAAATTACATAAAATTTTTTTAAAAAAATAAAAAGCCTGCGCTTTTTTATGACACAGGCAAAAGATTTTATATTTTATCCTTTTAAACGATTAGCGATAACTCTGGCTATATAAATTCCGTTTGCGGCGGATTGGGCAAGACCTCTTGTAATTCCCGCTCCGTCTCCCCCGACAAAAAGATTATCTATTTTCGTTTCGAAATCATTGCTCACTTTTACTCTGTCGGAGTAAAACTTCGCTTCAACACCGTAAAAGAGAGTGTGCGAACTGGCAATTCCCGGCGTTACATTATTTAAAACTTCGATCATTTCAATTAGCGATTTCATGGTTTTATACGGTAAAATCAAACTCAAATCGCCCGGGACCGCTTCTTTTAAGGTTGGTTTGACAAACCCTTCATCGATGCGTTTTTTCGTAGAACGGCGCCCTTGCAGGATGTCTCCGTAGTTTTGCACAATGACGCTTCCGCCACTGAGTTTATTTGCTAGTTTGGATATTTCCATTGCATATTCGTTGGGATCCTTAAACGGCGTATCAAACTCATGAGAAACAAGAAGGGCAAAATTGGTATTGTTGCTGCCGAGTTTTTCGTCATGAAATGAATGTCCGTTGCAAATCATCACACCCTCATGGTTTTCTATAACCACATGGCCATTTGGATTCGAACAAAAAGTTCTGACTTGCGTCCCAACACTTGTTGTATATATAAATTTACCTTCATAAAGGTATTTGTTAATTTCGTCCATAATAATATTGTTGGTTTCTACCCTTACCCCAACGTCGACTTTATTATTGGAAAACTCGACGCCGTATTTCATCAAGGTTTGGCGAAGCCAATTGGAACCGGTTCTCCCCACTCCCAAAACCACGTATTTAGAAAATAGTTTTGTTCCGTCTTCGAGGATTATTCCTTTGGCAAAACCGTCTTCCACAATAATATCCACTACATTCGAGCGGAACATTATATCAACTCTTTTGGCCAAATGTTCGCGTATGCTTTTAAGAACATTTAGATTGACTTCTGTTCCCATGTGGCGAACTTGGCTTCGTAAAAGTTTTAAACCGCTGGCGATTGCCTTCTTTTCCAGGCGATAAACTTCTTCGGTGTTAGGATCGGTTAGCTCCTCTGGTGCACCGTGCCTTAAGTTGATTTCGTCAACGTATTTGATTAACGATAGGACTTCTTCATCCGGCAAGTATTCGTTCATCCACCCGCCGAATTCGCTGGTAATGTTGAATTTTCCGTCGGAATATGCTCCGCTTCCCCCGAATCCGCAAGTTATCGAACAGCTTGGATGACAACCGTTCTTGCCTTTGGTATCGATTGGACATTGTTTAACTTGTTTGTTTAATAACGGACAATGTCTTTTATATATATCAAGCCCTTTGTCCACCAAAAGAATCGAAACATTTGGATCTTTTGTCATTAATTCATAAGCGGTAAAAATCCCTGTCGGGCCCGCTCCTACAACAATAACATCATAATTTGTCTTCATACGCACCTCTAACAACCAAAACTTCAGTCCCTTAGTTATTATATCATATTTGGTTCATTATTCGCCTTTTTTTGATAAGCAGTTTTTTGGTTATTTTAAGCTGGGGAGTTCATCGACTAGATTTATTAATTCGTTCCATCCTCCGTGCCTAAAGCGATTAATATCGCTGTTCTCTTGGTTTATCAGATTTTCAGTTAAAAGAAACGCTTTTATTCCGAGTTTGCTTATTACCATATCTTCCGTAACGTTGTTGCCTATCATCATGCAATCGCCAGGTTTTTTATTGATTTTTTCCAACACTTCCTGATAATACTCTAAACTTGGTTTGCAAAAGGAAGAGTTCTCATAAGTTGTGATATAGGAAAAATCGCTAACTTCAAGGCCGGCCCATTTAACCCTTTGATAAGTTGCCACTTTAGGGAAAACCGGGTTAGTCGCAAGAACCAATGTATATCCCTTACTTTTAAGAATATCAATTATTTTTTTGGCATAGGGAGTAGGACTAGTTATGCTTTTTACCAAAATAAAGTCACTTAGATAAAAAGCTTCAAATTCCTTTTCAATTTTTTCTTTAGTTATTTTGGTTATAGAAGTAAATGTGGTCCAAAATGTTTCTTCGTTGAATTGCGTTCCGTGGTTCTTTAACATTGCAATAGTTCCCGCCCATACGGCTTTTATTAATGTTTCTTTGTCAAAGCCAAGGAATTCAAACTTTTTCCCCAAGGCGTAAAAGTAAGCTTTCTCAAAATCATCGTTGTTTAACGGAAGCAAAGTTCCGTCTAAGTCAAACAAAATAGTGTTCATAAAGTTTCCTTTCCTTTTACGTAATGTTTTAATTATCATATCCCAGGAACCTAACCTAATAGATTATACTATAATTTTTGTTTTCTTTTTTGAAAGTATATAATATTTGTTTTTGAAAAAGAAAAAAAGTCACTGGCGTGACCTTATTAAGGGGGTATGATAATGGTGGCTCGGGCCGGAATTGAACCAGCGACACACGGATTTTCAGTCCGTTGCTCTACCAACTGAGCTACCGAGCCAGATGGCGGTCCCAACGAGACTTGAACTCGCGATCTCCAGTGTGACAGACTGGCATGTTAACCACTACACCATGGGACCTTTATGGTTGCGGGGGAAGGATTTGAACCTACGACCTCCGGGTTATGAGCCCGGTGAGCTACCAGCTGCTCCACCCCGCGATATAAAAGATGAATGGCGGAGGAAGAGGGATTCGAACCCCCGCGGCTATTACACCCTGTCGGTTTTCAAGACCGATCCCTTCAGCCGGACTTGGGTATTCCTCCGAAATTACTGATAGGAATAATGGTGGACCCAGTAGGACTCGAACCTACGACCAACCGGTTATGAGCCGGGAGCTCTGACCAACTGAGCTACGGGTCCGAATGGATTTCCGCGCTTTCGATCCTAAAATGGTAGCGGCGGAGGGATTTGAACCCCCGACCTTTCGGGTATGAACCGAACGCTCTAGCCAACTAAGCTACACCGCCCGATATAGTAATGGTGGATCCTAAGGGACTCGAACCCTCGACCCCCTGCGTGCAAAACAGGTGCTCTCCCAGCTGAGCTAAGGACCCACTTAAACTGAATTGGTGCCTAAGGCCGGAATCGAACCGGCACGGTATTGCTACCACAGGATTTTAAGTCCTGCGCGTCTACCAATTCCGCCACTCAGGCATAATGGTTAATTCAATAAAAATGGTGTCCCCGAGACGATTCGAACGTCCGACCCACTGATTAAAAGTCAGTTGCTCTGCCGACTGAGCTACGGGGACTTTTCCTGGTGCCGACTATAGGAATCGAACCCACAACCTACTGATTACAAGTCAGTTGCTCTACCAATTGAGCTAAGTCGGCAAAAATGGTGGAGGATGACGGGCTCGAACCGCCGACCCCCTGCTTGTAAGGCAGATGCTCTCCCAACTGAGCTAATCCTCCGCAACCATAGTTAATTATAGCATTATACCTAAAAAATGTAAAATATTTTATAAATGTTTTATAGAAATAAGAGTTGGCAACGACCTATTTTCGCCCGAAAGGACTATCGTCGGCGCTGAAGTGCTTAACTTCTGTGTTCGGCATGGGAACAGGTGTGTCCACTTCGCTAAAGTCACCAAACTCTTC
>DUPC01000041.1 GCA_012838545.1 Acholeplasmataceae bacterium | reverse complement strand
TTTGAAGTGTGAACCATTACCAACTGTCATGGAAACAGTTTGTAATAATTCTAGATGATAGTATTTGCTGTTTTGAACTGACATTAGCGCTTCAATCGATTCTTCAGAGTCAATCCGTTGTTTCAACCATATACGATAACGTTCGTCTGCGGAACCTTCGGTTGCTTTAACTTCTGGTTTTAATCCTCTCATTAAGTCATCGAGAATGTTAAAGATGATTTTGCTGTTTAAGCCGTTCGGACCATTTTCAAGAGGTTTAATTGCATATCCTGCACTGAATCCTACAGGAATCTTAAAGTTTGCTTTTGCAGCGGCATCGCCGGTTTCAGTAGGAAAAGGAACTGCCGAAATTTTGAATTCAGCCGGACCAAATCTCATATTGGATTTTAAGAACCATAACGAACCGGAAGCAAATAATGTCTTACCCGAAATAAAGTTTCCGCCAACATCGCTGTGTAGTTGTTCTTTATCCCAGTATAATTTATAAACTTCTTGTAAATCTTCGACAGCTTTAACTACCGTTGGATTTGACAACAAGACTTTCTTTAGACCTTGGTCAACAAATTTACCGCCGCGAGCAGCAACCAAACCTTGAATTACGTCGGCCGCAACCCCACCCATTGGATAAGAACCTTCAGGTAGTTTTGTTTTTGCGGTTGCAAGTAAGCTTGTGAATGCGGTCCAGTCCCATTTACCTTCATTCCATAGTGTAGCTGGGTCTGGTAAATTGAGGCTGTCAATCAAATCTTGATTGTAGTATAAATAGAAGTCTGGGCGTGCTTCACCAAGTAAGTAACCATAAGTTTTACCTTGGATTGAAGTCATATCCATGTAAACTTTATCTTGGGTATAATTGAAATCAGCAAAGAAACCTTTCTTGGTTCTGGAATTATATAATTCCGAAATCGCACCAGCTTTAATGAAGGTTGAAATCCAGTTTGTATCGATTAAATAAATTTCACCACGGTTTGGAATTCCACCTGTATGAGCTTCTGTGATCCATTGAATACGCGATGGACCCCAAGATGCTTCGGTTGGGTATTCTTCGTATTTGATTTTAATGTTATAAGCTGCTTCAACACGGGTATGCCATTCTTGTCTTTCAGTTTGGCGAGTACCGGTATACTTTTTGTCAAATGGGTCATATTCATAGGCTAGGCCAACCATGATTTTGATTTCCATTTGTTTACCGTCAAATTCGCTACGGTTCAATTCCCAATCCCAGGTTTCCGGGTCATAGCATTTCTCTTGATTCATGTCGGTTGAGCAAGGAACACCATCATTGTCATTACCATTGTCGCCATTGTTTCCGTTGTTGCCGTTGTTTCCGTTGTTGCCGTTGTTTGATGAGTCACAACCTACAATCACAAAAGCCATAACAACAATAATCAAGGATAACCAAAATTTTGTTAGCTTTTTCATTTTTCCTCCTTAAAAAAATACATATATGATTTCCATATTTCAAATCCAAATTGCCGATAGAAATCAATCAAATTAGTCCAATCAATAATGATATCGGTAGCTTTACCGAAACAGTGATTGACTGCGCTAGCCACAATATTGTAGCCAAGATGACGTCCACGGTAACTTTGATCAACACCAAGCGGTCCTATCCCTGCAAGCCCCTTAAACCTTGCCCGCCAAGTCGAACTATAACTGATAAGCTTTAGAGGAGCAGACGGTAAAACCACTTTGCAAAAGGCGCATACTGCGCTTCCGTCTAGAGCGATATAGTATTCTTCTCCTGTACCGCCCATTGCCATATATTCATCAAACTCACTTAGCCACCTAGTCGGCCAATTGTTTAATATGAGTTGACGAAGGGAAGGAAAATCGTTTGTTGTTGCTGGTCTAATAACATATGGAGATTGCATGATTGGTAGTTTAGGTGTCGTTTCATTAATCGAACGAAGCAAATCATGTGTAGAATAGGGTGAAGTAAACCCGCGCTTTTCAAACCAAGAAGCCGATTGTTTTAAATCAAACGGCAAGCCGGGAAAGAAATTATGATAATCGCGTCCTAAATGGATTTTTTTCACACTATGATTTTTTAGCACTATTTGGGCTTTTTCCAATAACTGTGTTCCAATGCCTTGCTTGCGATATTTTGGATCAACCAAAAACAAACTAATCCATCCTACTTTATTATATTCCTCAAGTGGAAGGAGATGTTCCTTCTTCACCAAAATATAGCCAACCACTTGGTTATTTTCAAAAGCCACAAAGGATGCTTCTTTGAATAAACCCGGGTGATTAACAATATTACGCGCAAACAATTCGGCAGTTATTGGATATATAAAACCATAGTTTTTATTCCACAATTCCCAGAGTGATTGGAAATCATTATTGAAAACGACTAAACTTTGAATCTCCATAATATATCCTTATTTAAGGAAGGGGAAAGTTTCCCTTTCCCCTACCCTATATTTAAAATTACGGATTAGAAAGGAAACTAAACTAAAGTATTAGTTATTGTCTCTTTCTAAATACAAGTAGAGCAACACCAAGGACAGCGATAACTGAGATAAAGTATGCAGCTGTATCATTATTGCAGCTGAAGCCTGGACCTTCTGGTATTTCGTCAATAGCTTCATCAACAATTTCCTTAATGTCATCTAATAATTCATCGGTATCGATATCAGCAGTGTCTTTTTCAAATACATAAACTGTGTAGGAAGCAGTTGTAGTATTACCTGCATTATCGGTTACGATTAACTCGACGGTGTATTCGCCAGCTTGAGTTGTGTCAATATCATCTCCTTTAGTAACTGCATACCATCTGAATGCCGAGTTGAAGAGGTTGCCATCAACTCCGTCATAAGCGAACATGATACCGTCAACTGGATTAAAGGATGCGCCGTTTGGTAGATATAGGTCACGAGTTTCAACTACTGGTCTTGATACGTCTGGAACTACGATAAAGACGCGTTTAGAAGCAACTTTATCTCCAACTTTAATTGTGAACTTAACTTCATGTCTACCTTCTGTTAAGTTGTTAGGATTAAATCCTGCAGGAAGGTCAATTTCGATAAATCTTGTGATTTCGTTACCCTTGAGATTTTTGTTGGTCTTAGAGTAATTTCTGTCATAAGCTTTGGCAATTGAATAGATATCAATTGTCTTTTGACCAAATGGAACATATAGTTTGTTGGTGTCAATTTCAAGAATTGGTGTGTAAGTATCAGTAACAATTAGTTCAAAGCGAATTGCTGAAGATAAGCCTGTTGCCTTGTTATGAACACGCACATCAATAACAAATGTTCTATTCAATTCATTACCTACATTGAGAACTAAGTCACGATATGCAGGAGGGAATTGTTCTTCAAAGCCGGATTCTTCAACGTAAATTGGCATTACTAACAATTCTTTTTCTGTTAACAAGTCTTTTTGTTCAGCAGTGAAGAAGTTATTTGGATCCTTCAAGTAGCTAGCAAATCTTACAGAAGGTGTCCATGCGCTTTGACTCCATAAGCCTGCACCTAAGCCAGCACCAACATAGATTTCATGGAAGTGTTCGAATAGCCACATCCACTTGTCATAGTATTGACCGGCAAAGTTGTCAACGCCTTTGGTAGGTTTTTCTGCATAGTGACCCCATAATGGATAAACACCGTATGTAGGATCGGCAGCGGTTGTACCGAACTTAGATGGCCAAATGCCTCCGAAGCCTTCGGTTTGTTCTGCACCATGGATGAAGTCTGTTACAGAAATTGCTTCTGTATCAATAAACTGTTTAGTTCCTAAGTAATTGTAGAAATCTGTTAAGAACGCAGTTAACATTTCAGTCCATGTTTCGTATTTAAATGCATGAGGTCTATAAATCCAGTTTTCTGGTTCTAAATCCAATGCACCGTTGACAAGAGTCTTGTTTTGAACATACAGGTTAACACGGCGAGTTGGTGTATAAGCACCTACACCCCATAATCCTGCTGCAGATGCGCTATGAAGTTTTATTGCTTCATCAAATACATCGAATAGAGCAATCCACTTGTCATAGTATTTTTCATGAGTAATGAAGAAGTTAGGGTTATTTCCAGAGTCTGGACGTGCAGCACCGTTTTCCCACATTACATAGTCTTGCATTGCATTAACCCATGAACCTTCAAAACCGGATGTCTTGCCTTCGCCATGAGCGAAGTTTTCAAATGTCGATAAGTCAACATCGGTTCCTACAGCCGGTTCAGCACCTGCTGGACGGTCTTCTTTTAGGTATGTATAGAAATCTTTGACAAAGTCGGTAACCATTTCTTCGCGACTGTAGTAACGAACGCCTGCAAAGAAATCGTAAACAGTACGTTTGCCATCAATGTCTACTTCAATTTCTAGTTCTGATTCAGGAAGATTTTGATAACTGAAGATATCATTTAGATCAGTGTAACCACCAAGCATACCTGCAATATTAACTAACCAAGATGGTTTTAATGTTGTTCCAGGTTTAACCTCAAATGTCTTGGTATTTGGTAATACCATATAAGGAATTTCTTCAAATACGCCTTCAGTTAATTCAAGAGGTTTTGCGGAGAAGTTATATGCTCTTCTTACTGCTTGATACTCTTCTGTACGGCCATATTGTAATGCTTGAGCGAAAATTTCATAGAATTTATCGTATTCTTTTCCGCCGTTAGCGATTCTTTCTAGATACCCGAAGTCATAGAAAATACCACCGTTTGGAACCGTAATCCATAAGAAATGTTTACGAGTGGTGTTTGCAGTATGGAAACCTGGGTCTCCTTCTGTTAATCCTAGAGTAGCATTGTGAATATCTGCTTGTTCTTGGTTAACAGCACCGTATTTGCCATCGTCGCCTTCTAAGAATAGATAAGCGATCTTTTCTTCTGGATCATAGAAATCCCAATAGTCTGCTCTCCAACCTGGTTGCATGTAGCCAACAGTATTTAAATCTTCTGGAGCTTCTTCAAAATGTTGCCACAAGATGCGTTTGTAGAATAGAGCTGGATTTTCTGTTTCAACCCATTTCTTTTCATACATTGGATTTCCATATTCATCAAGAACAGGATTTCCAAGTTCATCAAGTAATGGTTTTGTTAGATCATCTTCATCAGTTTGAACCATTTCGCGGTCCAATTCAGAAGTATCGCCATTTTTAATTTTGACGATTTCGCCATCTTTGTAACCAAAAATAGGTTCAAAAAGAATTTTTGGATTTTCTGGATCTGGAGCTTGGAAATATGTAGCACCTAATAAACCGCGAACGGCTTTCCCATTGCCATCAAAAACAATGTGTGCTGTTGTTGAACCTTTACCATCTGCTTCACCAGTTCTGGTTTGGGAAGTCATGAATGTTACATCAACACCGGATATATTGTGACGCACTTGCGATAGTGATACCCAACCGAATGTTGCATCAACTTTAGCACCGCCTTGACCGTCACTAATCCATTTCCAAATCATTTGACCAGCAATAGCACCAGTAGCTGTGTTGCTGCCTAGTGGATAAACTGAGTAAGTACCAACTTTATTGCCTTCTGCATCATAGCGTGGTATGATTACTTTCGTTTCGTTCCACGGATAGACGTCACCAATACGATGTGCATTGTCTTCGTATGGTGTGCCTTTTGCTGCATCAATATCAAAATGATTAGGGAAAGTAGTTTTAGCACTACCTGCAACATATAGAGGGATTTCCCCTGGTTCTAATGTTGGATCCTCAATCCACATACCTGGTTTTGGATCAGCCGCATTAACAACCGCTGGTTTTGTTGCGAAACCAAGCACAGCGATAGTAAGTGCTAATACACTTAAAAAAGCAAATACTTTTTTCATTATCTTATTTTCCTCCTAATTAAGTATTTTGAAAACGTTTGCGTTTATAGTATATCATAAATGAAAACGTTTTGCAATTGATATAAGAAAATTTTTCCTCGGGATTTCGAGGTTCTTTAAAACGCTTTATTTCGCTAAACCGTAAGCATCTTCATCCAGGATTATCGTTACACTTTTATGTAAATGTAAGACGCTGGCAGGGAAATCAGTGCCGACTTTTCCTTCCAATAACCGCTTGGCGGTTTTGGCTTTGTTCTTGCCGCTGATTAATAAAAGGATTTGTTTGGCCTGCATGATGTTTTTGATACCCATGGTTATGGCAAAACGCGGGACTTCCTCAAGACTATTAAAAAACCTTTGATTATCGAGCCGCGTCTTTTCCGCAAGTTCCACCACGAATGTTTCTTGTTCAAATGACGTACCCGGTTCATTGAAGCCGATATGGCCGTTGGAACCGATGCCGAGAACCTGCAAATCGATTTTTGTTTGTTTCAATAAATCATTATAGGATTTTGCTGCAGAATTCCAATCTGATGTGGCTGAGGGAAGATGCACATTTTCCGGTTTGACATCGATATGATTAAAAAGATTTTGTTGCATATAATAGTGATAGCTTTGCGGATGATTTGGATCAATGCCGCAATACTCATCCAAATTAAAGGTTGTTACATCTTTAAAAGAAACTTCGCCATTGGCATAAGCTTTTCTTAAAGCTTCATACATTCCCATCGGGGTCGCCCCGGTGGCTAGTCCCATAACGCTGTTTGGTTTCTTTTGCAATTGGTTAATAATGATTTTTGCAGCCTCATTGCTTAACTGTTCATAATTCTCTACAACAATAATTTTCATGTTTTTCTCCTAAATTGATACAGGAATTTTTCCTGTTGGTTTTTCTTTTCCGGTTAAAATTTTGGCTAATGATTTAAAACTTAAAGGCGTTGCTTCATAAGCGCAAAGATAAGTCGTATCAGGATGCAGTACTTGTAAGTCATACGGTGTGCGAAGCGAAGCAACGACTAATTTCTTAACATCGATTTGTTTGATAACTTCCGCTTGCCCTTCATTCAGCCTGGCATTATAGCTACAATATACGATTTTTTCGTATTTTTCAACCAATGTTTTCAATGTTTTTATTTCTTCTGAAGTCGGTGTTAAAGAAATATAAAACTTATCGGAACAATCCTTCATATAATCATGAAGCGAGGAAAGTCCGCTGACCGGATCCTCCACAAGCGTCACTACTTTTATTTTCGGAAAAACAATCAATGCTTTTTCGTGTGGTTTTATCGGCAGACAACCATGCGGGTCTTGAATTAAAGAAATACTTTTCAGACTTACTTTTTCGCTAAAACTGACAGCTTGGGGATCTAAAAGTTTTGGTTTTACCGAATCAAACGAGGTGGCTATGGCTCTAACTTGATACATCGCTTTATAACGCAATATTCTTTCTACGGCTTTATCAATTACTTTCATTGGTATTTGACCGCTCTTGGCATAGTTTAATGCCAGTTCATAGAACCTTTTTTGCATCGCCATATCTCTTGCTCCACAAAGCAACAAGATATCGCAACCTGAATTGAAGCCGTAAAGAACGATTTCTTCCAATGTATAGTGGGACCAAACAGCTTGCATGGTCAAGGAATCCGTTACCACCAAACCGTCATAACCGATTCTTTCTCTTAACAAGCCGGTAATAACTTTTTGGGAAAGCGTAGTCGGGAATTCTTCGTCATATTTGGTAAACATAACATGACTTGCCATAATCCCCGGCAAGTTAAATTCTTTGGCTTTTAGGAACGGTTTGAGTTCCACCTCAAACAGACGTTTTTCGTCAAAATCGACTTTCGGCAAACCAATGTGTGAATCGACATTTGTATCGCCATGACCAGGGAAATGTTTAATTGATGTCATCAATTTGGCATCATGGTAACCCCGCGTTGCGGAAACCACAAATTCGGCCACTTCTTCGGGATTTTCCGAATAAGAGCGAACATTGATTACGGGGTTTTGCGAATTGTTGTTGATGTCGCCCACCGGAGCGAAATTGAAATTAAATCCAAGAGCCCTAAGTTCGCACCCCATATTATAAGCCAATTGGTAGGCATATTGAGGTTTATGGGTTGCGCCAATCGCCATGGCGCCAGGCGACTGAACAATACCTTCAGTCACCCGGGCAACCATTCCGCCTTCTTGGTCAAGAGCAATGAAAGGCGGTATTTTTGCTTTTTCTAGAATAGTTTTGTTTAGTTCAAATACTTGTTGAGGGTTTTGAATATTGTCTTTAAAGTAAATGATTAACCCTACTTTGATTTCTTCAACCTGCATGCGCAATTCGTCATTGTAAGTAGTTCCATGAAAGGCTAAACCAATCATTTGTCCGATTTTTTCTTCAAGCGATAGGCTTTGTACTTGAGCTTTAAATGAGTCCATTGTTATTTACTTTCTCCGTTTGATTGCTAGTACGCCAAGCGATAACACGCTCAACATAACAAGGAAATATTGGACAGCACCGGTACTGCAGCCACCGCCACCGCCGCCACCGGTAGAGGTTTTGGTTTTTGCAACCACGCTTACGATATCGCTGTCAATTAAATCGCCGTTCTTTAATTTCAGGAATAACTTAAATTCATATGTTTCGTCTTGGATTAAATCGGAAATTTCAATCGTACCGCTTTTTTCCGTTAAGATTATTTTTTCGTCGCCGTATTCGATATAAGCTTCTTCGACCGATCCAGCGTCATCGCTGTAACGATAACTCAATTCCACTCCAAGGTGCAATTCATCGTCTACTTCAAACTTCCTGATTTCCGGAAAAATTACATCATTGGTTTTGATTTTAAATTCTTTGCTTGCACATTGGCGTACCGTGCCATCGTTTTCCACAATGGTATAGTAATAAGTCACATTATAATTAGAATTTTTGTTTAGTCCGGTAACCGTTACCGAATTACCGTTGAACGGATAAACTTTGCCGCCCACGCGAACACTGATGTCTTTTATAATCCCGTCAGCGATTGGACCGGTTTGTTCAAACTTAATGAAGTTGCCTACAACCTTTGTCGGTTGGATTTTAGGGTCTTGCATGACAAACAACACTGCGTTGCCAATGTTTCTTTCGCCGCCATCACTTGGCGTGTTGATTACTTCAAGTTCGCCTTCTTCATTGCGAACAACCAAAGTAGACGACCCTCCTCCGTCAAGGTTATATCCTTCCAAGGCTCCCGCAAGCCTTAACAATTCTCCTGCCTCAAATAGACTAACGCCGTTTCTTTGATAACCAGGATGACGTCCATCAATAACCATGAGGATAGCGCTGCCGTCCTGTTTATAACCAAGAACGGTCCTTGGATGGGCATTGTTTATGAATTCATAGTCTGAATGAGTTTCTTTGGTTTGTTTGCCTTGGAATTGGACATCGCCTTCTTTAATAATTTGGTATCTGGTTCCCATGACGTTCTTAACTCCCGCAAACTCACCAGATAACTCATATTCGCATTTTAATGTTGTCCCTTTTACCAATAATTCTGCATAATCAGCATCCTTTGTTACCAAATAGAATTGTCCGGTAGGAACTTGAGAAATTTCCGTCATGGTTGTGTCGGTTCCGGTAATGCTTCCGCGAACAAAATAACCCTTTGGCGTTTTCCGGTTAACGGTGTATGAACCAACATAAACGGTATAACCGGTTAAGTCAACTGTGCCTTTGAAATCAGTGGTTAAAAGGGTAATGCCAGAATCTTCCGGATCCTGATTCACTTTACTGATTGGTGTATTGGAGGTTACATTGTTGCCATCCAAAACCTTAAGCGACATATATGAGTTTGAAGTAGGTTTGCCCCAAATGTGCGTACGAGGACCGGTAAACCCTATAACTTCGTGAACGGTATCGCGTTTATAAATGTCGCCGTTTTGAACAAAAGTGCTGGTCGGTTGGTAGGTTGCGTTAATATCGAAGAAGTCGCCGTTAACCGCTGCCACAACAATCCAACCAGGATTTTTCTCCTCAAAGTCGAGGGCAGTCTTGCGGACAGTGGATGATTTCCACTCGTCGGCGGTTCCTTCCGACCAAGTTACGATTTTAATGGCATCGTTTCCCTGGGCAGGCATGGTAACATATTGGTAAGTATTTTCTGCCCAAAGGTTTTCGTTTGTATCGCCAAATCTAAGCGTCTTGACGATTTGCTTGTTAAGTTCAACACCGCCCTCCAAACTCCTTCTGGTAATTACATCTTCCAACTTAAGGACGTATGGCGATAGTGGTACCTCATCAGCAGCTTCTACGACATTTGATTTGGTCAACGCCAATGAAAGGGGAACGCAAAGTAATAGAAATAAAGCAAATAATTTTTTCATTCTCTTTCCTCCCAAAAGAATTAAATTAAAAATAGTTTATCCTTTTCAGCAAACCTGAAAAAGTCTAAAATAAAGGGGTTAACGTCTGCGCTTATAGATAAAAAGCCCTAGCGCAAATAAACCGATAAAGTAATAGATATTTGTACCCATTTGACAGCCACCCCCACCGCCTGTTTTGGCTTTAAAGGTGACCGACAGAGGTTCGCTTTCCACCCGCTTGGTAATGCCGGGTTGGGTTGAATAATAAACATAGAGGATAAATTCAACGGTATCGTCTTTGGTAAAACCGGTTAAAGTTACCGTTCCTTCCTTATCATCTAAATAATGGTTTTGGCCTTGATAATTAATGTAATATTCATCAAGATTATCGCCGCGAATTTGATATTCGATATCAACGCTTGTTTCGGTAACATTACTTACTTTAAAACGCCTAATATCCGGCGCATCGACCGAATCGGTATATACCGTTTCGTTTATTTCGCCGTAATATGCTTGTCCTTTATGCTCGTAAGTAAATTCATATTTTAAGTTGTAACGGCTGTTTTTGTTAAGGTCAGTGAGAATAACCGGACCGTCTAATAAACTGTAGCGTTTTCCCGCCAACACAACATCCGCCTGGGTTAAGGTACCGTTTTTAATTGGCGCCGTTTGTTCGACAGTGATGGATTTGGAAGTCGTTTCCGTAACTCTGATGTTTGGATCTTGCATTACGAATAAAATTCCGTTGCCGATTGCTCTTGGAGAGCCGTCGGATGGGGTATTCAACATTTCCAATCCGCCTGTTTCGGTTCTGGCTACAATGGAAGCCGAACCTCCGCCGTCTAAGTTAAAGCCTTCCGTGCATCCTTCGAGTTTTAAGAGTTCGGCAAGTTCAAAAAGTGATGGTCCAGCTTGATTGCTTCCAGTGATAGAACCAAGGCCGGCAGTTAATAGAACGACAGATTTGTCCGGTTTGAAGCCGATGGCGGCTCTGGCTCTCGGCAAATATATATAACTGTGCGAACCGTTATATTGTTGAAAGTTGGAGTTGCCATCTTCAAGAATCTTGAAGATATAACCCACGGTATTGTCGACACCGGCAAATTCGCCCGTTAAAGTGTATTCGCATTTAATTTTGGTATTAACCGGTAAAATTGTCTGAATACTTTCGTCTTTGGAAAGGATATAAAAAGTGCCTAAAGGAACCTTGGAAATGGCTTCTCCTCCGGGAATTATTTCCTTGATTTCGCCTTTTAAGAAGGAACCCAAATTATCATTTTCAATATAGATTTTGCCTTGCAAACCCGTTCTTGATTGTTTGAAGGTTTCATAATTACCTTTTACAATCGTGTAACCAGTTGTGTCAAGATTGCCGTCAAAACCCGGATAAACGATATTGATACCGTTTGGATTAAGGGTGTCCCCAGATGTTCCTATAATATTGGCGATATCGTATACATCGGTAACATCGCCCTCATTTAGGATTTTTAATTGCAGATTTTCGGTTGAGGTAGGTTTTCCTTCCACCCAAGAGCGATCTTCTTTAAAACCTAAAACATTATGGAAATCAGGTTCCAAAACATCTTTCTTAATGACATCTCCTTCGCTGACCCAGTTGTTTAACGGTTCTTTGGTATTTCCATCAGGGGTTTGGTTGTTAAAGAAATCCCCCGAGATTCCGCCAATAACAATGGTACCAGGATGCTTTATTTGATAATCCTGCGCAATCTCTACCATCGTTCCCGCGGAAAAACCGTTGGCAGCGCTTAAACCCCAAGAAACAACCCTAACAGCGGTGTTGGACCCAGGAGCTACCAAAGAATGAACGTCGCGGTCAAGCCAACTTCCTTGGGGGTCGCCGTTATTTTGGGTTCTAACCCCTTGCGAACGAAGTTCCACACCACCCGGTAAAGACTTGGTTTCCATCGGCACAATGCGTTTAACATAGGGGGATGGGGTATTTACTTCTTCAAAAGCAAAAATAGGTAAAGACGTTCCTTTTAATGAAATAAAACTTAAAGATAATAAAAGCAATAATAAAGTTAAATATTTTTTATACATCTCAAACTCCTTTATGTTTTTCGGAATATATGGCATACGATTTGAAAGTCATTTTAACCAATAAATAGATTGGTAAACTTATTCCAAAAAAGGCCAAAAAGTAAGGAAATACAAAATCGGTTACCAGGACAAATACTACTATAACAACCATCATTAAGGTTAAGACAAAATCACGAAAAGCCCAAATCAACGAAAGTTTCCCATAATCAATTAAGCGTAAACCCCGAAAATAAACTAAAACAAGGGGTAAATGTACTAAACAAAAAAGCAAAACCAGGATAACCGAAACCGTTAGAAAGAAACCGATAACATTGATAAGGCCATTTTGAAATTGTTGCAAAAAGACAGTGATGCTGTTGGTTAATAAGAGGGAAATAATTAAGATTCCGATTCCCATTAAGAAACTGA
Organism: Acholeplasmataceae bacterium; assembly: GCA_012838545.1. Taxonomy (GTDB): domain Bacteria; phylum Bacillota_I; class Bacilli_A; order ML615J-28; family CAG-313; genus UBA1427. The sequence continues at coordinate 42,237 of DUPC01000041.1, read as the reverse complement.
TTTTATAATGTTTTTTCAAGGATTGAAAAAAAGGACGGAAGATAGCTGTGCTTTTGTTTTCTTCGTATTGTTTGATGACATCAAAAGTTGCCACAAGCGAAGGAAAGAAAAACAAGCCCATCTGCATATAACTCAAAGTATCTTTTATCCAATTGGGGATACTTTCGGGTAAAAATAAATATAAAGAAAGGGCGGTTATGAAAATCAGAAAGTTTAACAAAACTAAGCGGAAGATATAATCAAAGATACGATATATCTTGCTATTCATAAACTTTGTAGAATTCATAACCACCCATTCCTTTCTTAACCCACGATTCCGGTTCTTTCAATACCCTCAACAAAGAGTCTTTGAACAAATAGATAAGCGATTAAAAGTGGTAACATTATCAGGAAAGCTGAAGTATTGGCAATCAATGAAGTAAAGAGCGGATTGTCGCGAATATCCGGCCCAACGAGGAACGATAAGCCTGTTGCTTTCAACAAGTTGTTGAGCCATTCCGCCGTATTTAGCAAACGCGGTGAAAGCAGCGGAAAGTTCGCCGAGTCCACACTAAAGAGGTTGGAATAAAAGACGTCATTCCATTGCCATACAAAGGCAAACAGTCCCACGGTTACCATGACTCCGCGAGCGTTCGGCAACATTACGCTCCAGAAAGTTCTGAAGATGCTGGCACCGTCGATTTGTGCGGATTCTTCCAGTTCAACCGGAATACCTCGGAAAAACTGACGGAAGAGATAGATGAAAAGCGATGCTCTGATGCCTTGGCCGGTTACGGCCATGAGGTAGAAGATTCCGTCTTTTCCCGCTCCTCTGATCATGATGGTCTTGCCCCCGTTAAAGAGCTTAATGATTCCCAATATATCAAAGTTGCTGAAATATAAAAGTCGCGAAACAGCAGTTGTTTGTGGAGGCATGATTAAGGTAATCATGAGAATCCAGAATAGGACGTTGCTGCCTTTAAACTTTAACCTTGCAAAAGCATACCCAGCTAAGGAAGTAGAAGCGATTTGCAAAAGCATAACGATTGTAGATACTTTGATATTGTTGATTAAAGCTTTCCAATAGGAAAGAAGCCGAATTGAAATGGTAAAGTTAAGAAGTGAAAATTTCTCCGGAATCCAAATAATCAATGGATTGTTGATATCTTCGGGGTGTCTTAACGCGAGAGTGATTTGTTGGAAAATCGGGAATAAAATGATAAACGATAATCCCGTAATAATCACAGCTCTTAAAAAGGAACTGGCACTATCGGCCATTTTGCGAGAACGGACCGCTTTTTTAACCGGATTTTGCAAATCCGCTTTAATTGCTTGGTATTTGGCAATCGCCATTTGTTTTAATTCTTGGCGGCTCTTTTTATCTTTCATCTTGATAGAACACCACCTTCGATAACAAGAATAACGATACGGTTAAAAGCAATATTGAACTAAGCATGTAAATCCATGACATAGCTGCATGATAGCCGTAATTCGCATTTGTTAATTGAATATTGATAATATCGTTGACTTCCGATCTTAAGAATGAGTCGATAATCGTATAAACAACAACAGTCATGATAATTGGCGATACCATTGGCAAGGTTATCTTCCAGAACGACTCGTACTTCGTCGCCCCTTCTATTCGCGCGGCCTCATAAAGATGCGTTGGCACAGATTGAATAGCCGCAAGGAAAATCAAGATCTGCACCCCGGAATAGGAAATGGTCCGGTAGATTGCGGTTGTAATGCCGGATAGGAAATTAACTAAGCCGACCGGCAAACCGATTGACACCATAAACATATTTAAGTCAAAGATGGCCCTTAAGGCACCGCTTCCCATCGAATTCAACACCGCATCCACGGTACTGGCTTTATCAATCGCCGCATCAATCGCTTCGGAGTTTAGAATAACTGGTAGGAAGAAGACCGCTCGGACAAAGGCACGGCCTCTAAATTTGCTATTCAACATTACCGCAATCAACAAACTGAAAATGGCAATAACCACGGTGTCGATTGCTGTATCGCGGATTGTGTTAACCAGTTGCACCGGAAAGTCCGCATTCACTCTAAAAGCATATTTATAGTTGTGAAACAAGTCGTAAATCGGATTTTCGTAGACCCCTTTGGTTTGGAAGTATTGACCAAAGTATATCGTAGCTTTTCCGCCTGCCGCTTGCACGGTACTGAAAGAGTAGATAAACGACATTATCAACGGATAAGCAAAGAAAACGATAAATCCGAAAAGGACGGGAGACAAGAAAATAATGGAAACAACTATTTTTTGTTGGTCATATCTTAACTTGTCGTAGGTTTTTTGCTTTAACTTAATGAACGGCCAAAAGACGTAGTATAAACCAATCAAAATGTAATGCCAACATTTGGCGAAAAAGTCCGGTAATTTGGAATTGCGGTATTTTTCCTTTATAGTTACCCCAAGTTCAGAAAAGGACGCTTTAATTTTTTCTTTCAGTTTACTAAACATCGATTAAAGCACTCCTTTCTGATAAACATAACTTAACGGATTGATGTCGATGCCGTCTGCTGTTACGATGGCATCGGAATAATTGAAATAAATCGTAACCCTTTCCACATCGTTTTCGTAGATTACCCGATAAGTGTTGTTGCCCACCAATTCATGGCTCATTAATTCTTTGCCATGAATGCCGATATTGTTGATGATACCGGTTAGGTCTTCAACGTCTTGCATCCATTTGCTGTATTGAGTGTAATAATAATAATTGTAATCGGTTTGAATAAGCTTAGCGGAATCTTCGAAGCTGAAGACAAAGTGAACATTCGATCCGGTTTCTAAAATATGCATGATATGGAAGTTCAAACCTTTTTCATCGTTGGCATTGACGACCATTCCGCTGTAATCGAATAAACCGGATATAACCATTTGATAAAACGGAATTGAATAGTCAAAAATCTCGTATGTGGATGAAGTGTATGGAACATCCAAGGCAATTGAAGTATATGGCAAAGCAAAATCGTATGGCGAATAGAGTGCCATTTTGGCAAAACGTCCCCTTGCCATTTCTAAAGAATTGATGCTGGCAAGCATTGCAGAGAATTTCGTAAATTCGTTGCGTTTCTTGTAATCTCCAACTAAGGCGCTGCCAAGGTTTTCGAAAGCCATATTATCGAAACCAAAATCATATTCTTCAACAATATTTTGCATGAAACGTTCGTAGAATCTTGGCGAAACCGGATAAATCGGACGTTTGGTTTTGTCGAACAAATAGGTCGACGGGTCGAACGGATATTTCTGAAGGATATCGCTTGCCACATCGCGCGCCGTGTAGTAATTACGGCCAAAACGCTCCTGATATTGGTTGACTTCACCAAAATTGACGAATGGATATAAGTCAATATTTAATTCATCAAGTTTTTCACTCAATTCATTGAGTGCTTTCTTTCGCCCTAAGAGTTTACTGTAACTCATGTCTTGGAAGCTTTCGTCGACCAATCCTTCATCGCGCCAACCGCGATAGATGATATTGATATCATCTTGGAATTCGATTAAAGCATCGATGATTTCCATGGCTTGTTGGAAAGTTGTCAAAGTCTTCTTATCGGTATAACCGATACCAAGGAAATCATTGCGAAAATCATAAACACCGAGCAAATCAATGTTTACAACCGTTTTGTCGGTATTGTCGTTTTTGGTCAATTGAAAACGGTCAATTAAAATATTGCGATATTTTTTGGCAATTTGCGAATAAGTCAATTCGCTTGCTTTTAACATATGATAATCCAAAACAATATCGGTTTTAACCATGTTTTTCGTCCACTTGACATGTTCGGTGGCATACCATCCGGTACCGATTGTGACTCTTTGGCTTTCCCGGAAATAAGCGGAATAATAGATTTTATTATAAGCTTCGGTCCGTTTACTGATATCGGCGGTCAAAAGCAATTGCGGAGCGCCCTGGATAACATCGACCAAAAAACCCGTTTGTTTGGTAGTGTTAACTGTTGCAAACATCGGTAAAAGGATTTGTTCGGTAGCTGTTTGTTTGATAAGCTGCTTCTTCGCAAGATCATTGCCATAGACGCGTTGCGAATATTGATTATAGGTAGTTTTTCCGTTGTTGTAATTCATTATGGCGCCGCTGCCGTCAGGAATAATCATGTAACCTTCATTGGAATGGTGAGCAATCGTGAAATAAGGCAAAATATCAATATTGGCAATCGGATATTCCGGAGTTTCCACAATCGAGTTAGCCAACAAAGTGGTCTTTAAACCGAATTCAGTTAACTGATATTCAATGGCGATTTCAAAGGTTGGTTTTGCAATATCGATTTCTACATTGAATTCCGCATTATCCCGTTCGGATTCTTCCTGAGTATATCCGCACATCTCATATAAATATTTATATAAGTCTTTGCGGATTTGCAATTTAATATCGTTTGGCGCAACCGAACCTTTTCGGTGATAAACTTCCCGAACGGTTCCGTCTTCCATTGTTTCTTTCTTTAATTCAAAATATTCGGTTTTGATTAACGCTATTTCCCAGTCGGTTAAACGTTTGTCTTCTGGAAGCTCACCAGCTTCGATTAATTGAGCATTGCGAGCCAAAACTTCTTCCAAACGTTCTTTCGAAATGCGATATGGGAAATAAGTGTAGTCAATCCCGCGTTTTTCCAACACGTACAATACTTGAATTGTTTTGTTTTGGAGATCAATTTTTACACTAAAGTTTGGTTCGATTTCATCTTTATCTTCACCAACATCGGAAACGCTGTATGTAAAGGTGTTATACAGCTTGGTCGAACCTTTGCTGCCGATGTAGTAAAGATTGACGGTCGATCTTTGAATTTCGCTATTGACCGTGGTATCGTTGAAATCGTCTGGAACTTGCGGATTGGAATACCACTCCACTCCGGTTGCTTTTTCCACCAGTTTGAACATCGTGTTGCGTTTATTAAAATAGAAAGCATAATCGTCATTTTCGAACATTTTTTCGAAAGTGAACGAGGCAAGCATTTGGGTTTTCCGATATTCTGCTTTTTTCGGCAAAGTCAATAAAAGCATGCTTATATATAGGTCTTGATATCGATTGAACTCATTATCCCAAAATGCAATTTCATCATTCAACGCTTGGATTTCCGCTTCTTTGACGGCGATTTGGTCATCTATTTCCTTGATTTCGTCATCGTCTTCCGAAGCTCCCGCGTCAATTTTTGTTTGACGTTCCGTCTCTAAAGCGCTTATCTCTTGCGTTAAAGTAGTTACCTCTTTTGCCAAAGCTTTTCTTTCGGTATCGGCTTTGGTACTTTCTTGAGCAATTGCGCTTTCAAGCGGCGTTTTTTGTTCATTGTATCTTAAGGATGCGATTTTATCTTCCCAAGTATCGCTTTCGTCATAAGGAAGTTCGTCAATCCACTTGTCCACTTCCGCATACGCCATTTCTTCCAATTCGGAATAAGGGATGAAACCTTCTTTGGAGAAAGGTTGGGCATTGGATGCTTCCACAAGCGGTTTGTAGCCACCCAAGAAGTAGACTAAGAGGAAGATTGTAACCCCAAAGAAAAGAAGTAACAGAAGCGTTCTTTTAAAGGTTAACCATTTAGGCCAATATCTTTTCGTCACAGTATTTTCCATCATGTCACCTCCTAAAAGAACCTCATGGAGATTTCATAATACAGTGAATATAAAAATCCATAGATTTGTTGAGATAAGTCAAATATTAACAAAGCAATAAACATGATAACCATGGTTGCGATGACGGTTAAGAAGACAGTTGCCAAAGTTTTACCGATGCCGTATTCATGAAGCACAACTAACCCCATAAATATTAGATAACCTTGCAAAAAGGTAGCAACGATATATAACAAGTTGAGGAAACCGACTTCGTTTTCCGTTACGACATTGCTTAAAATAACGCATAGGAATGTCGTAAAGACCACCGGGAAGAAAGAATAACAACCCATTAGGAAGATTTCTTTCATTTTGCCTTTGCCGTCCAAAAGGGTGGTAATACTCCAGTTGGCAACAGCCAACACAACAACCGGAACAATCGTGTAAACGATTATGGAGATGCTGCTGAATTTAGTTTGGTCATACATCGCAACAACCGGTCCGGTGTATTTGTATTCAAAAATAGAAGCAAGTATCATCATCGCAAGGTAAAACAATCCTACGGATGTTTTGCCTTTTTTCTCTTCTTTGAATTGACGGTATCCTTGGATTGGATGAGTAAGAATATAGAGGGGAAACTTAATATAGTCTTCTAAGATTTGTTGACCTTTAGTCATTGGCGCCACCCTCCTCTTCTTCCGGTTTATATCCTTTTCTTAAGCGCACGAAATAAACAGCGGCGATTAGCACAAAGCATCCCAACAGGATTCCGGACATAATCCAATCGAAGTTTTCTTTTAAATAATTGTCGCGGTATTGTTGATATGCTTTCGAATAATAAGTGGAACTGTGGCCAAGTTCAAAGTATTCCATGGCTTCTTTGTATTGGCCTCTTCTTAACAAGCTTTTGCCGATACCGATATAGCCAAGTTCGTAGTTACTGTTCATTTTAATTACTTCGCGCCAGTATTGTTCGGCCCCGATAACATCATTTTCCAAATATAATTTAGTAGCTTTGTTGATTAAATCACCAAAAGTTGTAGTGGCAAAGGAAATGATGCTTTTGGAACCGCGGTCAAGCACCAATACGAGTTCAGTTTCTGCTCCGTCAAGATTGGTAGTTGGGAAATAATTGACGGCGACCGGATCATTGATGCTGTTGGACAATTGGCCTTTTTCGCCCGAAATATAGAGTAAGTTTCCTTCGGAGTCGTAAGTGAACAGTCGTCCCCGTTTGCTGTCTACCGCTGTGTAATTGCCGATGTCGTTGACCGAAATGGCTGAGAAAATGGTTGGACCCAAAATCGCACCTTTGACATCGGTTGCGGCTACATAGCGGGCATCGCCATCCGGAGATACATAACCGTTTCGTTTTAAGACGTCTTTGCCGTTGGTGTTAATCATTTTAATCATCTTGGAAGCAAGCGGATCGTCTGGGTCCGGTTTGGATGTCGTATAAAGGAATCCGGCTTTATCAATTGTGATATTGGTAAATTCCGGCGGTAAGTCAAGGGCAATTGTTGCGAGTTGGATTTCCGAGAACACTTTTGCCCAGAAGAGTTTCAAAGGATTTGCCACAACTTCGTTTTTACCCATGAAGCGATTGAAGTTTCCGGTTGGACCGTATTCCATAATCCCTTCATAAACCCCTTTGGCAATAACGTATAAACGCTCGGTATTATTGACGACAATTTTCGATGGCCGGTAAACCGTTCTAAGTGTTTCGGCTAAGGTTTCCGAGCCATCATATTGGAAGAAGGTAGGGTCGTCAGGAGTTAAGAAGACTTCTTCCACCTCGAGGGTTGTTTTGTTGATTTTCACAACCCGGGAATGTTTGGTATCCGCTACATAAATATGTCCTTCGGTAATAGCCAACCCTTCCGCGCTATAGAGATAAATTGCTGCTTTGGAAGAATCTTTGCTGTAAGGGACATATGGTGCTTTAACCATCAAGTCGGTTGATTTGACTTGAGCGGGAGTAATTTCATCAAGCGGTGTGGTGAAACGGTAGAAAGCATCAAGTTTTGCTTTAACATAATCGGTTATGACAAATTCATCATAAACCGTTTCCCATTTCATTTCGCTGTTAATAACGAAGATGCAGCTTCTGCCTTGGACTTCCACCGGCATTTCATTGATAATGACGGTTTCTTTATATAAATGTCTGGCATCCAATAGATAAATCTTATCGCCAAAAACCTTGAAATCTTCGTAAGAAATGCTGTCTTCGGAAATCCCGGCATTAAGCGGTCCCGTATTGAGGATTGTGCCGAACAAATCAATAATTTCCCAATTGTTGAAGCTGTTCTTCTTAACCAAAGCAATCGCATCGTTGCCGTCAAAAGAACAAGCGATACTTGATGATAAATCTGCTTTTTCAGCAATCGCACTACCCGCATTTTCATGGGCAATGACTAAGGTTTGATTTGTACCAAGGGATCCATTTAACGGCACAATCGTTGAATCGTTGATTGGACCGCTGACTCCGCTTGGGAAAATTCTTAAAGCGTATTTTGATAAATCAACTACGTTATCGGTGCCGTTATAGATTTCCAAATAACGGTCGAAACCCTCTCCGCTTGCATATTCGGAAATAAAGAGATCTTTGGCAACCACATTTACAAGAATAAAGACTTGATTGACATTATCTTTCAATTCATCGAAAGAGCTTACGATTTCCAAGATTTCGTCACTGCCATCGATTTTATCATTGGCATCGGAAACAAAACTATTGATTTCGGTTTGTTTATCAGCTTGGTAATTATAAGCCGTGGCATAATCGTTAACTGCCGATTTGGCACTTGCCTTAACTTCTTCAATGGTTTCCGGATTCTGGGAAGCAATCGGTTCGGTGGCAATGAGCGTTTTTTTGGTGGCAAGAAGAATATTTACGATATCGTCAATTTCTTCCGCAGCCGCAAAATCCGCATTTGTTTGGTTCACAATATCTTGAATGAAGGTCTTCATGATTTCCGGATAATCATCGAGACTGCCGAATTCGGTTTCAATGAATTCAGCAAGTTCGTCTTTAGCATCAGCTTGCACACGGTGTAAATCCGGAACGCCATTAGGGATAACGACCGTTACCGGCGTTTGAGGGCGAATGACTTCCTTGGTCTGAACCATTTCGTGTAAGGATATGGAAGTATAATCGCTTAGGTTGCGAAATTCCCATTGGTTGACATCCCAAGCAGAAAAAGGCATTGTGACGGATTCTTTGCGAACCCACACGCTTTTTTTGGTTGTATAAGCGGTTCCGTCTTTTTGGGTTCCGCTCCAGGCTTTTTGTTCCGCACCGCCAAATGGAATATCTTTACCATAATAAGTATCTTTATAGGCAAGTCCTTCCGAGGATGGGACAACGTTTTTCCAAAAGTCATAGTTGTATGTCGCCGCATCCACCACAAAGGTCGGGATAATAATCATACTGATTAAAAGCAAGAGAAATAAACATATTTTTCTGAAATATTTTTGCATTTAAATGCCCTCCCTACTTCATTCCGGAATGCGCCATGGTTTCGATGATTTGTGTTTGGGAAAGGATAAAAACGGATATTGGTACAATCATCATAATTAAAATTACGGCTGAAGCAGTACCGGCACGTCCGACCCCCGCATTCACAATTTGATGGAGCGCATAAGACAGCGGTTTCAATTGCTCGCTGTAGATATATGTTCCTCCATCGTTATTCCATAGGCGCTGGAATAGAAGGATAATCAAGGTAAGCCATGCCGGTTTGACTAGCGGCATGACAACGCGCCAATAAATTTGGAATTCATTGGCTCCGTCGATTTTCGCAGACTCAATCAGTTCCATAGGGATATCAGACATAAATTGCTTCATCAAATATAACCCCAAGGAACTGGAGAAAGCCGGGATAATGATAGCCCAAGGGCTGTCGATTAGGCCAATTGTACTAAAGATGATATAGCTTGGCGTAGCGGTTACTTGAGGTGCAAACATCAAGGAATATACGACCAAAGCAAAGAGAAGTTTGGAACCCGGGAACTTATGTTTGGCTAGAGGATAAGCCGCCATCGAAGCAATAAGGACGTGTCCGACGGTTCCTGCCAAGGTAATAAAGATGGTATTGAAGAAATACCGCGAGAACGGAACCCAGGATTCTTCCATCAACATTATCAAATCGGTGAAATTATCTAAAGTAGGATTTTGCACAAACAAACGCGGCGGATAAATGAAGAGCTCATTTAACGGCTTGAACGCCGCAAATATCGTATAAATCAAAGGATAGGCGCTAAATGAACCAAAGAGAGCCAACACAATGAATAAAGCGATGTCCCCGCCGAGGCTCCGGCTAATTCTTTTCTTGCGTTTAATTCGGCGTTTCTTTTGTTGGAGGTAAAAGAAACGTTCCACTTTGCCCATTTTGGATTCATCCCGAATCCCGAATTTTTTAAGTTTTTTTTCTTGACGACGGGCCCGTTTAATATCGGCTTTAGATAGAATCTGTTCACGTAAAGAATCATCGTCGATGCGCATTTTTTCACGTGCCATGTTAACTTCCCACCCTTCGCAAAACTTTTCGTACTAAGAGGTTTGCTCCAATCATCATAAAGAACAAAATCGTTGCGATACTTGAAGCATAACCCATTTCCATCCTCAAACTACCATAGTCCATCAAATGGGTAATGATGGTATGTCCGGCATACTCGATGGACGGAAATCCCGCCAGCTGTGTGGCTACTTCCGCAATCGCTAAACTTGACGTTATTTGCATAACCGCACCGAACATGAGTTGCGATTTCATTTGAGGTAATGTTATGAACCAAAGTTCTTGCCAACGGTTTTTGATTCCGTCGATGGCTCCGGCTTCATACAGTTCACGGTTAACTGACTGCAACCCCGCAATAAACGCAAGGAAACTTACACCCAAACTTAACCACAATTGTACGAGCATAATTATCCAAATGATGTATTTTGGATTTTGAAGCCACAGAATCGGTTCATCGATAAAGTTGTAATTCAACAAAAACGCATTGGCGTAACCGTACATGTCGCTGCTGAAAATGAGTTTCCATACCAAGTAAACATTACCCGAAATTGACGGTGCATAGAAGATTAAGGTCATGAACGCTCTTAGTCTCGGTCTTAACTCATTGATTAGCCAAGCAAACACGAAAGCCGATAAGTAACTTAGCGGTCCCGTGATGATGGCTAGGATTAAAGTATTTCGGATTGCGATGATAAAGACTTTGTCGTCTACAAACAAACGCATGTAGTTTTCCCAACCGACCCATGTCGGAAATTCCAACAAATTGAAGTAGGTAAAACTCAATATTAACGACATCGCCACCGGAATGACGGTGAAAATGACAAAGAGCAGCGCATAAGGGGTAACCAAATAGTAGTATTGGCGTTTGATAAATAATTCCCTGCGCAAGCGCCCTCCGCGTTTGCTCCAACGTTCAATTCGACGAATAAGCGAGATGCGATCTTTTTCAATCCGGAGTTTTTGGCAAAGCCGGTCGTGTTTCTTCATGGTGTCCAAATACAAGGCTTCCAATTCCGGGTTTTCTTTATCCGCAAAATATTCAGCTTTTACTTTTTCGAATACAGCTTTGCTTTCTTCTACTTCCGCTTTTAGCGCCAAGACATTTGCTCTGGCAATTTCGTCGTTTCTTTTATCTTCTTCTTTCCATTCTTGTTTTTTAATTTTGATTGCCTTACGCATTTCCTTTTTGGCTTGGGCAAATTCCAAACGTTCTTGTTTCATACGTTCAAGACGTTCGCTGCGGGAAAGATTCGGATATTTGGAAGCAAATTGCTTTTTCTTTTGGTTGATTTTGGTAATGATAAAGAAGCTTGCGGAGGCAAACAGAATCATCAATAGGACATATAATGTAGGACTAAATTTCATAATTCCTCCTATTGAGACCTCGTTGCAAGCGGTAAATTGAATTCTTTACGTTTGCGATCGATCTCATTTTGGATATTTTGGGCATATTCGTACAACGTTTCTTTGGCATTAACCAAATTATTGATTACTTTCCGATAGGCGTTTTCGACTTCCCGACCGGTAATGTAACCTCCAGCAACATTCGGGATTTCCCGCACTTGGTTCCATTGATATTTCAATTGTTTCAAATCGGCTGTTGGCCAGGCGAGTTGTTCAAGCGCTTGAACGTTTGCGGTGGCATGACGGGCCGCGCTTCCCAAAATTCCTTCCATTTCGCGTCCGAATTGCACCTGGGTTGTGGCCGAAGTCCACCATTTGACAAATTCCCAGCTGGCCATTTTGTCGGCTTCGCTTTTTAATGCCGGTTGTTTTAAGATAACTACTCCGGTACCGACCGAGGTTGAAGTGCGGTCAATATATGTTACCGGTTTTCCTTCATTATCCAAGACAGGGTTGCCGCTATCGTCCAACACCGGTTTTTCGATTCCCGGAATCGGATAGAAAGCCCATTTTCCCCGTAAGTCCGGCGCAAATACGCTCAACGTGTTGTAAGCTTCGTAATAAGCAATGCCTAGAGGCATTTCCCCGGAACGGAAGCGGTTTAGGAAGTTGGCGTATTTCGGGAATGAATAAAGCGTATAGAATTCGGTCCAATATTCAAAGGCATCAAGGGCTACCGGTTCCATAAGACCGGTTTCCATATCGTCGTTGATATATAGATTGCCGCCCATTTGGTAAAGCATTGAGACAAAAACCGGATTCAAGGCCGATGCCCCTGCATCGTTAACCGGCAAATAGAATTGAAGCTGATGGGTTTGCAGATCGGCAACAAGTCCGATTACTTCGTCCCAAGTATTTGGAACTTTTTCGAGAAGACCAAGTTCGCTTAAAATATCCGTGCGGACAAACATCATCATAAAGATTTGTTTTTCCGGAAGAGCATAAGCGGCCCCGTTAAATTGGAATTGGCGCAGAGCACTCATTTTAAAGCGCCATTCTTTTAATGCCGGATCGAGTTTTTCGAATTCTTCATCGGACAATTGGGAATTGCGTTCAATGACATCCTGATAATCAGGAAATTCCCGCAAATCCAACACCGCATCTCTTAACCCGTAGTTTACCGGTAAAGTGCTGTCGACGTTGATTGCCACGTGCGGTCCAATTCCGGCGAGCGTCGCTTTAAGCAAGACGTCCGTTCCAGTCAGTTTCAAGTCAACTTTGATGCCGGTTTTCGGGGTAAAGTTTTCGTCGATTAAGTGTCTGATGACATTGGCTTGGTCACGTCCCAAGGACATCCAAACTTCAATCGATTCCGTGCCTTCAACCTCGTCTGTCGAAGAGATTGCGGAATAATCGATGAAGAAGGAATACCAGAAACTCAGAATTGATTTCTTAATTTTTTGGAAGAAGGTTTCATTTGCCCTTGGAAGTTTCACATCAGGCGTATGAACCATGAGATAGTCAATCGTAAGCGGATATTCTCTTAAGGTCGTTAGAAGCGTACCCAAAGAAGAGATATTGGTGTTAAAAGACGATAAGCGTCTAGGCACATCCCGCGGACGATCGATAAAGTCTCTTAACTGAACAACCATCGTATCGATTGTTCCGGTTTTATCCGATTTGGTTCCGGAAATCGTTTCAATCGATTTAGAGATATCTTCCAGTTCGTCGGCTGCCCAGGTCATTCTTTCCACCATGTCCAAACCGGGACGTTTCGTAAGTTCATAGTCCCGGTTAGGGTCTGGGGCAGGAGAGGTAAATTTAATGATATCGCGATATAATTTGTTGAGATAGTTAATTGACCCTTGGATTCGTTCAATCAAGGTGCTATATTCCCCAAGGGTTACTTCCATCGTAATCGTGTGTTTGCCTTTGGTTAAATAGAAGAGGAAAGCCTCGTCTTGATTTCCCAAAGTGACATTTTGCCAATCGGACGAATAGGCAAATAAAGTGTAATTTAACTCGTCAAAGGCAACTTCGCCGTCAATGTATACAATTCGGTTGGAGTATAGGCCTCTGACCAAGTTTTGCTTTGCTCTCATTGAGATATTATATAAACCGTCTTCGGGCACTTCGATTTCCCAACTTATCCAGTCACCCAAAACTTTCCACTTGTCGCCGCCGATGGCATTGAGTTTTGACTCCTTCGGACTGTTTGGAGTCGTTACATAACTGGAACGGTCGGTAATCGGATAAAGCGTTGGGGAAGATTTGCTGGTGGCGCTTTCGGCTTCCACCCGGTAAGAATAACTTGGGGTATTTGGCAGATTGGCATATTGAGCCTTGTATTCTGAATATGTTGGAGTTTTGGTTACGCTTTCGATATAGATTTGATCGATTAAAATACATTCCTTAATGGCAATGAGCGCAATCGTATTGACATCATTTGGATCGCTTGAATCGTTGGCAGGGAAATAGAAACGATAGTTTTCCGTAACATAACCCAAGTCATCTCTTAAAGGAACTTTTCTAAAAGCTGGTTTTTCGATTTGATTCGGTTTGATATCGTTTCCGTTGACGTCTTGCTTAAAGATGTATTTTTGGTTTTCATCCAACTGCATGCTTTCGGGGTTATTGTCCCAAATGCGATGGAAGACAAAGCTGGCACCTTCAAACGGTACTTTTCCGTTTATTAAAAGCGTTCTTTCAATGGATGAGCTTTTGCCTTTAATTGGATAATAGCGTACGGATATTTGATAAAAGCCTGCTTCTTCGACTTGGAAGGACCAAGCAACTTGGTCTTGTTCGGGAGCATAAAGAAGAGTATCCTCTATAGCGTCTTCTAACCCTTCCACCGCATCCTTATTAACCAAATAAGCTTTGCTTGCTTCGGAAATCTTATCTTCCGGATTCACCAAAGGATTCCCGAACTGGGCCGTGGTTTGGCTAGGTTCGTAATCCCAAGCCGGTATGACGATTGGTTGGTCGAGTTGAACATCAGTTGCATTGTGATCTTTTTTCTGTTTTTCAAGATATTGATAATAACTGCTATTGTCGGTTGTTTTTGTCCAAGCTTGAGGATTGTAGGTAAAAGAGACAGGTTCCTTGGTACCTCCGACAAAATTAATGCCGATTAAAACCAGAACAATAACTCCTACCGTAATCAGAATCAAATACTTCTTCTTCATAGTCTCAACTTCCTTCTTTCAATTTTTCCAATACGCTGATTAGTTGCGTAATGCGACGGGAACTTTCGCCTAAGCCCGCCAGCTTATTCCGTATCTGCCAAAGTTTGGCATGATTTGTCAAAAAGGCTTTTAGTTCTCCAATAATCTCATCAATCGTTTCGTATTTTTTAAAAGCAAACATTTCGTTGGCTTTTAGTAATGTTTGTAATAAATTTAAGGCATTGCCCAATTCTTCTTTAACCGTTTGGGCAACCGGTGTTAAAGAGGTAATAGTATTCAAGCGCGAAGCAAACCCGTCAAATTCCTTTTTTAAGGCCAAGCGGTTTTTTTCATCGATGATATTAACTTCCATCTTGGTCAAAAAGTCTTTTAAATCTTTTCCGCTGTGTTCTGCCCAAAGAATCGCGCTAAACAAACGGCTGCCGTAGGAGCGGTATTCGCCCTCAAGTCTGGTGTAATTCGACATGTCTAGTATCAGCTGCGCCAGAAAAGCGTTTTCAACTATCCGGCTTAAAAAAGGCGCGATTAAATACTCATGAGCCTCATGAAAGTTCCAACTGGCTAGCGCCCCATAGATA
This sequence comes from Acholeplasmataceae bacterium, assembly GCA_012838545.1. GTDB lineage: Bacteria > Bacillota_I > Bacilli_A > ML615J-28 > CAG-313 > UBA1427. The sequence continues at coordinate 27,050 of DUPC01000041.1, read as the reverse complement.
AAGCCCGGGTAACTGAAAGGAAGATATTGCAAGTGTCCCATATCGCCCCAATCGGTTACGAGAATCCCCAGCCCTTTGTATTTAATCGTATTAAGACTGGCGTTGCGGATTGAACCGATCATATCTTGATATCGCGAGGTAACAACCGCCCAAGTGGATGTACCGGCAGCGGCTAAAAAATCAATTCCTGCAGCAGCCAACATTTTTAAATGTTTATAAAAAGGGTAATTGGCGGAATATCCCCAATCGACAAAAATTAAATCTTTACTTAAGGATGATAAACTTTCCGGATAATGGATTAACACATCGCCCCAAATCAACGGGCGCTTTTTGTAGGAGCGCACCACTTTTGCCATGCGTTCCATGAATTCAATAAAAACTTGAGCTTTTCCGACCTTTTCACAATATTCCTTGCTTTTCCCGTTTCCAAGTTCGTAGGGCTCGTCAAAGTTCATATGAAAATACTTTGAGTTGGAATAAGGCAACATATCGTGATACATTTTGGTGACTAGTTCCGCGCTTCTTTCATCTAGCGGATTGAGGGTGCTGGGTGCACGATGTGCTCCCCAAATAAAGAACCCTTCTGGCATTTCCGCCAAGTCTTGGAATTCCGCTCTTTTCAGCCAATCGCTCATATGGCCAAAACCGTTTTGATTCGGCACTAAGTCGATGCATCGCTCAAGACAATATTGTTCCAATTCCTGATATTCTGTAACGGTAATATAGTTACCCCCATCCAGCACTTCCGGGAAGCTTTGATACTCAAAGGAGAAACCTTCCACATATAGTTCCAAATGATTATATTTCAATTGTTCCAACCAATCCACAACTTCTTTCAAAGTATCCAAAGTCGGGACTTTGGAGCGGCTGATATCCAGTAAAACGCCCCGAATCAATAAATCCGGTTCATCGAAAATTTCTACACAAGGGATTATTCTGTTGATAATCAACTGACCTATGGTCGTAAAAGCAAAATGCGCACCTTCGACATCTGCGGCTTTAATGGAAATTTGCTCTTGGGTAACAGTCAAAGCATAGGCTTGCTTTGGCAGATCCGTTTGAATCACTTGAATTGAAAAAGGATCGTCAGATTTAGTAATATCTTTACCAAAAGCCCGACTGGCTTTTTTCAACAAGTGCACTTGCTCATTTTCCGTAAAGCCCAGAAAGGCAAGATGCTGAATATTTTCGGTCTTAAATTGTCCTTCTTGCTTTTTAACATTCTTCGGTACAGGAAAGAGTTGCATGGTGAAGTTCTCCTTTAGTAAAATCTACTTAACAAAATGTTAAAAAAACTTTAATTCATTATAGCAAAGAAAGCGTTTTTTTTCAAGCAGTTACATATTTTAATTTTCCAAATAGAAACAGTTAAAAACATTAAAAAAGCAGCGACTTATTACCGCTGCTTTTCAAATCTTACTTCGGATTCCACATGGCTTTTAATTGCTTCAATGCTTCATCTTTAATCGGGTTATCACCTGGAACCAAATCATGATAGGTGAAAAAGATGGTGCCTTTAACCGCAGAAAACAATTGATTAAAGCGCAATTGATTGGTGATTTCCTCCGGATTTTGCCAATATTCGGATTTGCCCATTTGGTATAACCCTTGACCTATATAAAGCATCGTTTTAGTTTCTTTGGCAATTCCTGCCCACCACTTGGTCAAATCGTGATAGGTAACATCGGGACGTTCAAATGGGAAATAGACTTGAGGAACGACATAATCAATCCAACCTTCTTTCATCCATTTGTAAATATCTGAATATAAATCGTTGTAACACTCCAAAGCTTTCGGAGAATGGAACGATCCTTTTTCCCAACCGCCTTCTTTCAAGGACGAATGGGTACGGTATATACCGAAAGGACTAATGCCGAAATGGACTTTTCTTCCAGTTTTGCTAAACGATTTTTTCAGTGCTTTGTTAATGCTTTTGATTAATATGTCAACATTTTGGCGTCGCCAATTGTCAAAATCGATTAAGCCGAAACGCTTGCAATAAGCATTATAATCGCCGATTTCATATTGAGGATCAATCTTGGCATAAGGATAAAAGTAATCGTCGATGTGAATTCCTTCCACATCATAATTATTGACGATTTCCAAGACCGTTTCGGTTATAAATTCGATTACCTCGTCCGAAGAAGGCTTTAAAATAACCTTTCCCGCACCGTCTAAAATCGTACACTCCGGATGTCGTCTGGCAAAATTCAAGGCATCAAGCGTGCTTAAATATTCCTCTTTGGTTTGGTTTAAATCGTTTAAACTTTTTAAGCTAACCCGATAAGGATTCATCCAGGCGTGAACACGAATATTGTATTTGGCAGATTCGTCAATCACAAATTGCAACACGTCAAAACCAGGATCCTCTCCTTCCGTTCCCGTGATGAAACGCGACCACGGATTCAAAAGAGAGGGATAATAAGCATCGTTTGCGGGGCGCACCTGAAAGACGATGGTATTCATGTTGTAGGAAGCGATTCGTTCAATCATCGCTTTTAAATACTGTTGATATTCTTCTTTGGTTTTCATTTTCGGGGTGTCGATATTGGCAACGTTCGACACCCATACGCCCCTAATATCTTCCGGTTTGAAATGAAATTTCGGCAAATTTACGATTTCGTCGCAACCAAAATACGTAACATAGGGGTTGTCTTCTTGCGAAGTAACGTAACGTTTCAGTTTCATTACATCTTACCCCGCTTCCGCATCAACAATAGAACGCTGGATAAAACGATGAATTGCGATAGAATAATCAACCCTACGCTTCCCGTTTTGCATCCGCCGCCCGATGATTTCTTTGGTACGATTTGGAAAGCATCGGACAGTTCCGCTGTTTCTAATTCGCCGTCGTTTGCCACAAGTTTTAAGCGGGCCTCGCTTGCTTCTTCGTTTGGCACGGTCCATTCAAAGGAGTATTCCCCGGTTTCATTCTTCTCAAAATCATGAATTTTTTGGAAGTTTTGTCCATCCTTGGCATAATATAGCGCAATAGCAAGGGTATCGGAATCATCTGTTACATTTGCGTTGATGGTTATTCTGCTTCTTCCGTCAATTTTGGATTCCAAACCAAACGAAACATCCGATATTACCGGAGCCAGGTTTTCTTCCGGTGTACCAAGGATAAATGGATCGGATTCGATTTCAGACAACTTAAAACCGTCGCTAGCCTCAATTTTCATTTTAGCGTTGCTTGAATTCAGATAATAGGCAACCCACGTATAAGTATAGAAGCCATTTTCATCCAAAGTCATTGGAAAATCGTATTTGTAATCGACACCGTCAATTGCAATCTTTAAAGTAACCGTAACCGGAGCGGATTCCGGGTCAGAAACCTTGGCTTTAATTGTGACGCTTTCGCCACCCATAATGTGGTCTTTGCCGCCAAAGTCAATCTCCGAAATAACCGGCGCAAGATTTGGAACAATTTCACTGGTATCTTTTTCCACATAACCCGCAGCCAACTGGTTGTTTTTATCAAAAACTTTCATAACAAAGACATCGGCATCTTCGGCAGTTGCTTCGATTGTATGCACTTTTCCGGTGTCGGTTTGGTTTACCAATGCAACCATGTTGGCTTTGGTAAATTCATATTCCGAATTTTCCTTAAAGCGGTAAATCGCATAACCTTTGGCATTTTCGACTTCCGCAAAACTAATTTGCAATTTGTCGCCTTTTTCAATGATGGAAAAGTCAGGGATGCTTGGGGTTGGCGCTTCTATTTCTTGGTAAATCGGTGTTAACGCACCCTTTTGCCAAAACCCCCTTACCAAGCCCATTCCTCTGGCGAATATGCCCCCAGCGGCTACACTCGTATAGTTATATAGGACATAGCCATGGATTTTGCCTACCAAATCGGAATTGGTTCCATTATAAAGCATCTGTTTTGAAATGGCTCGTTCGTCATTCCATTCATTGATTCGGTAGACCGGTGTGCCAATGTAAAGTTTTACTCTCGTTGGCGCCACCACATTGGCCCACCAATTAACGAACATCCGATAACTGTCGCCGAATTCCATATACAATTGAGGAAGAATATAGTCAATCCATTCTTCTTCAACCCATTTTTTCGTATCTGCATACAATTGATTATAAGTCGAATAACCCCAACAAGGTGCACCGACCGTACCCCCCGGAACACCCACGGAGCAGTTCTCTGGAGCCGGAGCCCACATGTGAGCAGGGCTGATACCAAAAGCTACTTTATGGGTATTGGATTGGTTGTTGTGTTCGTTTACCAAATCCGAAACCATCTTGACCATTCTGTCGACATTGTCTCTTCGCCAATCGGCTTTTGTTAACGTTCCGCCGTTAACTAAGTATTTGGCGTAATCAGCATCATCCGCCCAAGGTTCAACCGGATAACCGTCATAATTTTCGGCAGCCGGATAGAAATAATCGTCAAAATGAATTCCGTCAACTTGATAGTTGGTAATGATTTCGAAAATCGTATTGGATAAATGCGTTAAGGTTGCTTCATGGGAAGGGTTCAAAACCATCTTGCCTTCAGCACCCATTAAAACTTTTTGTTGAAAACTGGAGTCAATCGGATCCAAGAATGGGTTGTCGTACCCGCTTCCGGCTGCCAATCTTCTTCCGCTTGCGTAATTGCGTTTATATGCTTGAACATCGGGTTTTAAAGCATCAAGCGTACCAGCGTTAATGGCAGTATCGTATTTGACGGAATATGAACCTACCGAAGTTCGATAAGGATTAAGCCAAGCATGGAATTCAATCCCCTCCGCATGCGTTACTTCAATCATCCAAGCAAGCGGATCCCAACCCGGATTAACACCGTATCCAGCAAGATATTCGCTCCACGGGTTGTATTGCGATGGGTAAAAAGCATCATTGGCCGGACGGACTTGGAAGAAAATAGCATTCATTTTGTTGAGTTTAATGCGCTCAAGGATTGATAAATAGTTTTGTTTCCATTGGTTAATCGCTGCTTCCGATGTGCCGGCTTGTTTGGCAACATCGATATTGGAAACCGTCGCAACCCATACACCGCGCATTTCTTCCATCGGTTCAACATAGGAAACGGTTTCGGCCGAAACCGGAAAACTGGGTAGCGTTAAAAGCATTAAGCCGATTACCATCAAAAAGAATAAACTCTTTTTAAAGGTCGATAAGGTTAAACATACACTTCTTTTCATAATAGACTCCTTTGCAATAATTTTTCAAAATTTTGATGGCTGATTTTTTTAATTAAGGTTTCGCTAAACCCCCGCGCAAACATTTCTTTAATGATTCCTTGAGCTTCGCTATGACTATTCAAATCGTCAAGGTTGTCGTTCACATATCCGGGCAAGAAATTCATCATATCAAGTCCCAACATGACATGGTCTTCGCCCATAATGTTAACCAAGAATTCAATTTGATCGACAAAGCCCTTAATGTTTTGCTTTAAAGAATCTAAGGAAACAAAACGCCGTGCGGCTACTGCGCCAATCATTCCGCCGGCTTCCTTTAAAGCTTTTAATTGTTCATTCGTTAAATTGCGTGGATGTTGTGATAAAAATTGACTGTTGGAGTGTGAAGCAATGAGAAGGCGAGGTTTTTCGTTTAAAACATCATAAAAACTTATTTCGTTTAAATGGGAGACATCGACAATCATCTTTTTCTCATTCATATAAGCGATAAAAGCTTTCCCAAGAGCCGATAAACCGACTTCTTTGGGACCTTTAACGCCCCCCGCAAGATGATTGGCTTCATTCCAAGTAAGCGAAGCGTGTCTGATTCCCATTTGATACAGCTTATCCAAGGTTGCCAAATCCTTGACATTGCGTAGACCTTCCAAACCTTTGATTACCGTGAAAGACCTTTCATATGGCGCAAAGACTTCTAAAGCATCTTGATATGCGCTAATAATATCAAAGTCGCTTTCGGAATAGATTACCCAAATTCCCCCCGCAATCTCTCCTTCTTGCAAGGATGACAAATGGTCGGTAAGAAAGGGGTCGCTTACACCTTTTCGATATTTGCGATAAAGATTATCGAAAATATCGCTATGAGTATCATATATTTTCACTTCAAGAAACCGCCTTTCATTGCATTTTATTTAGTTTCATTATACCATATGTTGGAGATTTTAGAAAGCGTTTTAATTATCAAAAACAATTGACTTTTTTAAAAAAAGCCAAAAAGACGCACCAAATTGATGCATCTTGGTTTTTGTTTTTGAATTATTTCGGTTTATCTTTGGCCCTTGAAAAACAAAAAAAACCTATTTCGAATTAGCATTATTTTTATTTAAGGTGATATTTTACCCTTCCCAATAAATACAAAAAAAAGCAAATGCCCTTATTTTTTTAAAATGATGAAGATGAACGCAACCATTTTTCCCCTTTTTTGGATTTTTAAAAAATAAAAAACGAGCAAGGAAAATTAATTCCCCTTACTCGTTTTAGGAAGTCTGAAACTAATTAATTTCTCGTTTTTTAAGAAGCAAAACCACCGATCCCAAAACCACATAGGAGAAAACTTGCCAACCGGCTCCCATTTGACATCCTTTTGGTTTTGGATTTGGTTCGGGATTAGGGTCAGGGTTTTGGTTGTTGACAACAAGTTTTGCGACGTTGGAAATACTGTAGGTTTCCAATTCGCCGTCGGACGCAATTACTTTTACACACACTTCTTCGCTATCGAAACCAAAGGAATACCAATAAGCATATATGTAATCGTCAACGATTTCATAGTCTTCCACCTCATAACGGAAGTTTCCATTAGGTCCCGAAATCGAAATCAAGATTTGATAATCGATTACTTGGTCTTCCGAATCGGTAGCTTTTTTGAATTTAATCAAAACATCGGTTAACGGTGTAATTGTTTCTTTGCCTTCATTGAAAATGATTTCCCCCAGTACCGGCGGAGTGTTGTCTACTGCTTCACTAAATTCAATTTCTGCAAGATTTAAAGATGAATGATAATTTAGCGATACCGGTTGAAGAAAGTAACGTTTACCGCTTTCTTTGTTTAGGGTAAAAACTACTCCCTCACTGTGCGCCGGCATAATATCCAGACGATTTTGCGAACTGTCGATATCGACGATTCCGGCTGAATCGGCTTGATACAAGACATAATAGCTAATGTTTTCCTGGTGCGGAATGATAATTTTATATTCACCTTCCGCTTGCTTTTTGATGATATTAACTTTATCAATCAAAAGATTGCTTGCATCAAATTCACCACGTGACAGCCGCAAAACCGGTTGATTCCAAATGGTACGAAAATAAGCCATGCCTTGTTCCAACAACCAGGTCGAATTGGCCCATAAATCATTATAGGCATAGACCGCGGAACCCTTGATGCAAGGGTATTTTTGGTTAAACTTCAATTGATAAACCATTTCTTTAGGATCCAAAAAACGGGTGTCGCTGTCTTCAAATTGATAGATTCCGTGGGCAACATACATTTTAACCGGTTTTAAACCTTCTGCTTCCCGAAGGATATTGGTTTCGGTAACAACTTCAGCCCACCAATCCACAATATCCGCATATGGCACTTCCCGATTGGCAAAGTCGTAATAGACTTGAGGAGCAATATAATCGACCAAACCTTCTTCAACCCATTTTTTGGTATCGGCAAATAAATCGTAATACGAACTGTAGGCATAACAATGGGTATTGGATCCGTCGCTTGAGGTGCGTTCATTGCCTGGGCAATGCTCGCTGCTTGAACGCCAAACCGCGGCTGGTTTGGAACCGAATTCCACAAACTTTCCTGTTTCAAGGTTATATTGATCGATTGCTTGTCGAATCTTGCGCATCATATTATTGATGCTTTCGCGGCGGAAATCGCCTAACGATAAACCAGCCGGTATTTGAAAAGAGGCCGGGTTCTTGAGATAACATTCATAAGTTCCTAAATCGTTCAAAGTGTCGGCATTATTCCAAACTGTGCTCCCCCCCGCAAAATTCCGATTCATCGTTTGGTAGTTGGAGCCGCTTCCGGATAAATAGAAATAATCATCAAAATGCAAACCGTCAACGTCATAATTGTTGACAATCTCCATGATTGTGTCCACCAAAAAGTCTTGGACTGCCGGTTCCCCGGGGTTCAAAATCAATTTAGTGTCGCTTTCACCTAAAATTACATATTCGGGGTGCTTCCGGGCGAAACTGATTTCGGACAAATTGTTAAGTCTTTGGTGTTTTAGACTGATTAATTCTTCGTGCGAATATTGTGAAGCTTTGACGCCGCTCGGCAAAATCGCACTAGGAGTAATACGATAAGCATTGAGCCAACACTGAAAAGACATTCCCCGCTTATGGGTTTCTTCAATCATCCATTCAAGCGGATCCCAACCAGGATTTACTCCGTGACCGGCCAAAAATTCGCTCCATGGATTTAACGCTGATTGATAAAAAGCATCGTTGGAAGGGCGAATTTGGAAAAAGATGGTATTCATGTTATAGAGTTCCATCCGATTCAAGATGGACAAAAAGTTTTCTTTATAGCTTTGAATCGCGTTTTCTGAGGTTCCCGCTTGTTTGGCAACATCAATGTTAAATACCGTGGCAACCCATACCCCTCGCATTTCCGCTACCGGTGTTTGGTAATTCTTAGGAATCGTAACTTGCGTCGTGGAGTTGAGATGCGTGACTTTCGTGCCGTTTACAAAAAGCGGTTCTTCTTCCATCGCATGGGTTGTAACAATGCTGGAAGAAAACAAAAAGACAAAACTTAAAATCATTAAGAAAAGGGCAATCAGCCCTTTAAACATCTTTTTCATTTTACAACATTTCCCTTTTGATGCGTTTTTGGCGATCGTATACCGCAAACCCCTCCGCGTATTGCGTGCGGTTCAAACAACCTCTGACTCTTGCCAGCGCGGAGTAGTAATCGTAATAAGAGAAAGATTTGCTGTTCATGATAAACCAATGGGTTTGCATCGCTTTTTGCCAAAGTTCAAATCCCGGAGTAATGTCGACATAAATATATGGTTCGAATTCATCCGCATCTTCCCAGTTTTCGCAAAAATAAATCGGTGCATAGTGGCGTTTGCCCTGAAGTTTATCGCCCACATCGATACCGGCGTAAAACTGCGCATCGGGAACCATCAGGTGGGTGTTATTGTGGTCTTTATGCATCGTGCTTTTCCAATGGGTAACAATCACATCAGGAGCAAAATCGCGAATAATTTGCGCGATTCTTAGTCTAACTTCTTCGTTGTTGGGAAGTTCCCCGTCTTTGTATTCAAACACGATGGTTTTTCCGTTAACTATCTGGGCAAAGGCTTCGGCCTCTTGCACTTTTTGTTTGCGATATTCGTCTTGCGTTAAATGAGGAGGATTTCCTCTTTCGCCTGCGGTTAAAGCCAGCAAAAGGTTGGTTCCGCCATTAAGAGCGTTTGTGGCAAGCAGTCCGCCGACGGTTAGTTCCATATCGCCGATATGAGCGCCGATGGCAAGGATTTTTCGTGGTGCAAGCATTATTTCAACTCCTTTTTCATTATTGCGAATGTTTGTACAATCTTAAACCCCGCATATAAATAGATATTCCGGGCGAGGTTGTCAAGACCAGTAAAGAAGGTCATGAACTTCGAACCGTGTTCCTTGGAATATTGACAAAGCGTGCAGAACAAGGCTTTTCCCAGCCCTACGCCCCGGACAGTCGGATCGGTTACAATACCGTCAAAATGGGCTCTTCCCGATGGTTCGGTATACATGGCGCCGGTCCAACCGACCACTTTTCCTTTTTGGGAAACAACCAAAAACGGATTCGGTTTTTCCAAAGAAAGGTTATAACGGATAGCCCGTTCGAAAGCTTCGTTTTGAATATTAACGTAAAATTCTTCAAGTCCATAGTGAACTGCCGGATCGTACAATTCAATTTTAAAGCCTTTTTCTTGGTTGACTTTCATTTTGTCAAATACATCTTGAGGGGTTTCGTATTGATCAAGCGGCAAATGGAAAGCATCGCAAAATCCTTGGACATCGAATTTATGATGCAGCAGGAGAAAGTATTCCGGAGAATTGACCGGTACGGCCGGGGCTCCCGGGTGGTCATGTTTATCGGTATCGGGAATGTACCATGGCCAGTTCATGTTGCTGAGGAAAACGACGCGAATGGCTTTGCGGCCTTTGCGTTTAAGGTCTATTTCGCACATTTCCAATAATTTTGCCCCGATGCCTTTGCGGCGATGGGTGCTCTTTACCAAAATGGCGGTTAAGTATCCAGGTTTCGATAAATCGGTGATATCTGCTTTCTTGACAATCCCGCAAATAAACCCTACCACTTCATCGCCGTCTAGCGCCACAAATGAAGCCGATTCCGCGAAATCCGGATGATTGATTAAATGAGCCCGAAAACCTTCCGGTGTAAAAGGTTTGTAGAAACCTCTGATTTGAGCTTCATCGTTCCAAAGTTTCAACAAACCGTCAAAATATTTATCCTCGTAATATAAATAACGCATTTATAGATCCTCCTTTTTAAATTCATCAAGATGCGCCATAATATAGTTTGCTAGTTTTGGTCGAACAGTAATGATTTTTAAATTATCCCTGGTTGGATGAACGCGATTCGTCAATAAGCAAAAACCGATTTCATTTTGGCGATCGATCCAAATATTGGTACCGGTAAAGCCGGTATGAAGAATTGTTTGGTCGCTGACCAAATCACCTGCCGAAGAATAGTTCGATTGAATAATCCAACCTATGCCCCGCCGTTCGTGGTTTTTGATCAACGGGTGACTCATTTCCACTTTAGGCACAAACAGCATATCAATGGTGGCTTTAGAAAAGATGCGTTTACCCTTATAAACACCGTTATTAAGAATCATTTTAAGGAAATGCGATACATCAGTTACCGTGGAGAATAAGCCGGCGTGACCTGCCACTCCACCTAAAATGTAACTTTTTTCGTCATGAACTTCTCCCCTTAAAATCCCCTGAACGACGCGGTCTTTACGTTCTTCCGTCGGAGCGCACCGTTTTTTATCAAGTGGATTATAAGTGGTATCAAACATTTCCAGCGGCGAAAATAAGACTTCCTTGGCATATTGATCTAAAGAGACACCGGTAATTTTTTCGATGACTTTGCCCAACAAAATGTAACCAATATCCGAATAGACAATTTTGGAATTACGGGGATAGACCAAATCCATCGCAAATATTTTTTCCATCAATTCTTCTTTGCTTTCGATTTCCTTGGCTCTTGATACATCGGCGGGCAATCCCGAAGAATGAGTCAATAAATCCCAAACCGTTACTTCTTGATGACGAAACTTTGGAATAAAGGTTTGTACGGTTGTATGCAGCCTTAACAGACCGTTCTCCACCAATTTCCAAATCAAACTAGTGGTGGAAATCACTTTCGATAAAGAAGCCATATCATAGATAGTATCGATATTGTTCTTTTCGCTTTCCGGAAATAAGGTTCTGCTCCCTAAAGAACCAAAGAAACTGTGGTTTTTGGAAACAATGCAATAGTTGGCGCCGGGAAAGGCACCATCGTCAATCGCTGTTTGAATGAGCTTTTCTAATGCTTCAATAACTTTCATAGGTCACCTCATTAAAGATATTATAGCATACTTGAAAATAAAATGATAACGTTTATAAAAGAAAAATATTAGTTTTTTACCCTTTTCTTAAGCTGCTTTTAAAAATAAAGAAAAAATTAATTGCTAAACAAACCAAATATTTGAAAATTAAAATATCAGGAAAGCAAAAAAGTCCTTGCGTATTCAAACACAAGGACAAAGCTTAATTAATTTTTTTTCGTTAATTCAACTAAATAATAATTTTTCTTTCCGCGACGAATCACTACATATGTTTCGCCGACGGTGTTATTTTTATCAAGTGTTGCTTCAAGCGAATTGACAACTCTGCCGTTTACCGAAACCGCCCCATTGGTGATAAAGGTTCTGGCTTCCCGTTTGGAAACCGCCGCTTTGGCCAAAACCAAAGCATCGATTAAACCGGTGCCCGGTTCGACATTTGTCACCGGTAAACCTTCGAAAGCCATTTGGACTTCTTGATGGGATAAATCTTGGTATTCGCCCGAGAAGAGTGCTTCGCTGATTCTGATTGCTTGAACCAAAGCCTCTTCGCCATGAATAAACTTAGTTACTTCGCTGGCCAATGCCTTTTGGGCTTTCCGTAAATGCGGTTCGGTTTTGAGCGATTCTTCCAACGCTTCAATTTGCTCTTTAGTTAGAAATGTAAATTGTTTTAAACGGCTGATAACATCTTCATCGGGAGTATTATACCAAAACTGATAGAACGCATACGGGGTTGTTTTGTTAGGATCGAGCCATACGGAACCGGATTCGGTTTTTCCGAATTTTTCACCATCGCTTTTGGTTAATAGCGGCACTGTTAAGCCATATGCTTTGGCATCGGCCCCGTTCATTTTCCGGATTAATTCCAAGCCGCCCGTGATATTACCCCATTGGTCTTGACCGCCGATTTGAAGTTGACAGTTTTTGGTGCGAAATAAATGTTCAAAGTCCAAAGCTTGCAAGATTTGGTACGAGAACTCCGCATACGAAATCCCCGAATCGAGCCGCGCTTTAACGGTTTCTTTGTTAATCATGTAATTGATATTGAAGTATTTACCGTAATTGCGAAGGAATGTCAATACGTCGATATTATGGGTCCAATCATAGTTATTGACCATTTCGCAATTAAACATCCTGAGCACCTGTTTGTAGAGTTTTTGGCCGTTGTATTCAATTTCTTCCCGGGATAAAAGCGTCCGCTCGCCACCCGGTTTTGGGTCGCCGATTGAACTGGTCGCTCCGCCAATTAAGAAAATTGGGGTATGCCCTTTTAATTCCAAGCGTTTGGAGAACAAATAGACCAACAAATGCCCAACATGCAAACTGTCGCCGGTAGGGTCTGCGCCCAAGTAGAATGTTATCTGGCCGTTGTTTAAAATGTCGATTAATGCTTCGTCGGTGACGGAATGGATTAATCCCCGCCACTGCAATTCTTCAAAAAATGTCATAATTACTCCTTAGAGGGTTATTTGGTAGTTTCCCGCCAAACAATATTGTAATCAATCAATTGTTGGAGGTTTTCAACATCCTCACCCATTTTTTCTTCCATTAGATTGGTTAAGAGATTCATTGCGGCTTCGCCCAGTTCATAAATTGGGGTATTGATACATGTGAGTTTTGGTCGCGACAATACCGCATACCTCGTATTTTGGAATCCAATTACTTGCAATTGTTCTGGAATCTTGATGCCGAACGTACGGGCAATATTGATAAACGATACTGCCATCGAGTCACGAACGACAATCGCCACTTCCGGATAGCTTTTGGATAAGATTTCTCTGTAGGTTGCTTCGTTAAGTTCGGTTTTGCCGGATACCGGGATTACCTTCGGTTCAAGACCTGCTTCTTGCATCGCTTTGTTGTAGCCTTCGACTTTTAGGTCGTTAACCATGTATTTGCGCATCGAGGTAATCATCCAAATATCTTTGTTGCCGCGAGATATCATTTCCTTGGTAATATCGTAAGCGGCTTTGACGTAATCGATGGAAACGCTTGGAACACCCGGATCGTTGCAAATCGTGTTGGTCAAAACGACATCAACCGATGCCTCCATGATCAGTTCAAGGTGTTCATTGGTTAATTCGTCATTGATGTAAAGCACGCCGTCAACGCCAGAGGCGATGACATCGCCCCAAAGTTCTTTTTCGCTTTCAATCGGTGCTTCTTGTCCCCGATTGTTATTGACAAACAAGCGGAGCAGATAACCTCTGCGTCTTGCGCAATCGGCGATTCCGTTAATCATTTCGGCAACCGAACTGCGAGTAAGTTCCGGAACCATAATCGCAACAGTCGTCGATTTGGAACTTGCCAATCCTTTGGCGTTAAGATTCGGTTTGTAACCGAGTTCTTTGATTATTTTTTCAATTCTTTCTCTGGTGGCTGGTTTTACTTTTTCGGGATGGTTCAAAACCCTGGATACGGTTGCTAGCGAAACACCAGCGGCCCCTGCAACATCATAAATTTTTACTTGGTTCATTTTTCTCTCCTTATCATTTTATTTCATTCTTTTTCATTACTTATTATACTGCATTTTTATTGTATTATCAAGAAAAATGAAAATAAACTGTTCTTTTTCATTTAAGGTTGCTTTTCAACAAGTGATCTAACCAATGATTGACGATTCCCGCACCCAAGAAAACCCAAACTTCTTCTTTAGAGAAATCAATTATTTGAAGCACAAACGGAGTAAACACTTTGAAAGAACGAAAGAAATCATTTACTTTGTTTTGAAGTTCTTCATTGTCTTTTTCTCTGGCCGATGCAAAAACTTTTTCAATATAAACATCGTCAAACCTTGCCAGAGCTTTGGCAAATTGACGTCTAAAGGCTAAGGTCCTGGAATAAGTGTGCGGTTGAAAAATTACGTTGATTTTCAACCCCGGATACTTTTGCCTTAACGCTTGATGAAGGGCAAGAATCTCCGTCGGATGGTGCGCATAATCGTCAATTAGGATGGTCCTGCCCACTTGAAAACTTTGCATTCGGCGCCTCGGAAGCCTAGCAAAATGAAGTTGAGCTTGAATTTCGTCCCTACGCATTCCGAGTTTTAGTCCAATGATAATCGCCGCGGTGGCATTATAGATCATATGTTTGCCGGTAAACGGAATAAAATAAACTTGGTGGTTGACCAAAAAGGTAAACCCGTACTTGGTTTGCGTAATCAAACGAATTCGGTAGTCATTATCCGGCCTAAACCCAAAGGTAGTGCGTTTGGGATGGCTAATTTTTCTTCCGTTTTGGGAGTCCCCGTTGATGATAATTTCCTCGGCTTGATTGGCAATTTTTTGAAAAGCATCGATTACCTCCTCGATAGTGGAAAAGTAGTCGGGGTGGTCTTTTTCGATATTGGTGATTACGAGAATTTTGGGATGAAACACGTGAAAATGGTTTTTGTATTCGCATGCTTCGTAAATGAAATATTTGGGATTCTTTTTGGCAAAGCCCGTTCCATCCCCGCTAACCATGGCAATTCGTTTACTTTTTAAAATTTGGGCGGTTAAAGAGGTAGTGGTGGTTTTACCGTGGGTTCCGGAAATGGCTATTTGGTTTCCCGGCACCGTGCTTAAAGCTTCATGGTAGTATTGATATGGGTAGTTGTTTTCCTTGATTTTTTTTACCTCGGGATGAGAGTCGTCATAAGCGGCGCTGATAATGTAGTGGAAACCGCCTTCGATATTTCGTTCATTAAAGGGATAGATTGGAATGTCTCTTTTTCTCAATCCCTCGGAAGTCGCAAAATCCCTTTCGACATCGCTTCCAGAAACCTCATGACCTAAATCATGCAAGCACTGCGCCAAGGCCGACATCCCGCTACCTTTAATACCGACAAAAAAATATTTTTTCTTCATTATTATCCCCTCTAAAGTCATTATATGAGACTAAAGAAGAAAATAAGAAATAAATCAGGAATAAAAAAACCCACTAAGAAATCCTTAGTGGGAATTAAACTACCTACGTTCTTTGATACGGGCAGCTTTTGCAGAAAGGAAACGAATGTAATGAAGTTTGGCGCGACGAACTTTACCTCTGCGAACTACTTCAATCTTGGCAACCATTGGCGAATGAACTGGGAAAGTTCTTTCAACGCCAAGACCAGAAGAAATTTTACGGACGGTATAGGTTTCGCTTATACCTCCACCACGACGCGCAATAACTAATCCTTCGAATACTTGGATTCTTTCGCGTTCGCCTTCTTTGATACGCACATGGACTTTTACATTGTCACCAGGACGGAAGCTAGGAATATCAGTACGTAAGTACGGTTTGGTTACTGCTTCCAACAATTGTTGACTCATAATAACACTCCTTTTTCTATTTTGAATAAATATTCAAAAGATATTCATACCTATCATGACAATAGTAGCGGAATATTCCGTAAGCACATATTTCTTACAGCGTTTACTATTATACCATATTCTCTCCCAACTTTCAAATAATATAGCAATATTTCTTTGGATAATGGTGTGTTTATAAAATGTTTTTTTCTTTTTGTTTGAACTTTTTTTAAAAACTATTGCTGGAAAAAAAGCAACGGATGAATAAAGTGTCAATTCATAATAAAAAACCGTTAATAATGTTATAATATCTTTATAAGGAGTTTTTGTTATGGCTATTAAAATCGGCGAAATCAATGAATTAACGGTAAAAAGGGAAACGGATATCAGTTATACTTTAACAGACGGATATGAAGATTTTTTCCTTCATTTCAACCAGACCCCCAATCCCTTACAAATAGGCGAAAAGGTTAAAGCTTTTTTATACTTTGACCAAAAGAAAAGACTTTGCGCAACCCTGGAAAAACCTTTGATCACTGCCACCCAATACGGTTTGGTAAAAGTGGTAAACGTCCATGGGGAAGCTGGTGTTTTTGTGGATATCGGTATCAGCAAAGATATCTTGCTTTCGAAAGATTTTCTTCCGGCTTTCAAAAAACAGTGGCCGGTTGTTGGGGATGAAATATTTTGCATCCTAAAATTAAAAAGCGACCAGTTAGTCGCTCGTTTGATAAATAAGAATGATATTAACGGTAATGGAACACCACTGGAAATCGGCAGCGAAGCAGAAGGAATCGTATCGCACATTTCGGAAAGCGGAATTGGTTTGTTTACTTCTGCTTTGGCCTATGTTTTTATTCATAAAAGCTTGATGCGTAAAATTTATCGCATTGGCGAAAAAATAACAGTCAAAATCATCAACATCAATAAACACAACGATTATAATGGCACTTTGATTGAACAAAAAGAATTGGCGCGCATCAGCGATTCGCAAATAATTTTGCGTGCTTTAAACGTTAGAGGAGGAGTAGCGCCTGTAGGGGATGCTTCGACTCCCGAAGAGATTTACCAAGTTTTCAAAATGAGTAAGGGGGCTTTCAAGCGCGCCATTGGTTTGCTTTATAAAGAGGGTTTGCTAATCATTGAAGATAAGCGGATTGTTCTAAAAGATTACCAACCATAAAAAAAAGCTTTAGTCCATCGAACAGACTAAAGCTTCTTTTTTTATTCCCCGGGTCCGCAACCGCAATCCTCTATCCCGCTGACGAAATGGAGCAAATCGATTGCTTTTTCTTCCAAAGAAGAAAAACCCTTTTCGTAATAGTAAACTTTTTTGTAACCGGCATTGGTCAACCACTTGGCAACCGTTTTAACGTCGGTACCGTCGCTATCGACCAAGATGACGGCGGTTTTGGTATCGTACATGCCTTTTAGCCAAGTTACCATTTCGGTTTCACTTCCGTTTTTAACATTGTAATTGATAAAACCTTGGATATGGCTTTTGGCATATGTGCCCTCTTCTTTTCCTTCTTCGGTTCCTAAAGGGCGCAAATCTATATATATTACACCGCTTTTTTTGCCGGTTTCATATTCCATGATTAAATCGACAAAGTCTTTTACATTTGCTTCGTTATATCCTTTGACTCTTGTGCAACCGGTTAAGGTTAATAGGAAAACAAGAACTACAAGCACTTTTTTCATTTTTCTTCCCAACCTCTTAAAACAGCATAATCTTCCGGAGTAAGAGCGGCTTTTTCCAAAAGGTCCGGTCTTACTTTTTTGGTTTTCTTTAAAGCTTCCGCGCGTTGCCATTTTTTGATATTGGCATGGTGTCCCGAAAGCAAGATTTCCGGAACCTCGTGCCCGTCATATACCGGCGGGCGCGTATATTGAGGGTATTCCAACAATTCATCGGAGAAAGATTCGTTTTCAATCGATTCTTCGCTGATAACCCCGGGAATGAGTCTGGTAACGCCGTCAAGAAGGACCATCGCCGGTATTTCTCCTCCGGTCAAAACATAATCGCCAACTGATATTTCTTCGTCGATATAATGGGTAATCCGATTGTCGATTCCTTCGTAGTGTCCACAAACAATCACAAGGTGTTCTTCATTTTTTAATTCGTTTAACTTCTTTTGGGTTAACGGATAGCCGGAAGCAGAAGTCAAGATTTTTTTGGCTTTGTCAAGGCCCGAAATCGATGTCAGCGCAAGATGAATCGGTTCCACGCTGATTACCATTCCGGCTCCTCCGCCATAGGCGTAGTCATCGACTTGACCGTGCTTATTGGTGGCAAAGTCGCGGTAGTTAATGAGGTTAATTTCAATTAAGCCTTTTTCCCGGGCTCGTTTGATAATCGATTGGTTGATAACCCCTTCAAACATTTCAGGAAACAAAGTCAAAATGGTGAAGCGCATCATCTTAGTCCCTCGATTTCATTAATAATAATTAAGTCTTTGTCAATTTTTGCGATAAAAGCATTGACAAACGGAATTAAGATTCTTTCGTTTTCTCCATCCTTTACTTCCAATACCGGCGAAGAAGGCAAAAAGATTACGTCCGTTACTGTTCCTAAAAGTTCGCCTTCGGTATTTTCCACTCTTTTGCCCAGCAATTCATGGAGATAAAATTCGTCTTCCTTTAGCGGCTTTAAAGTATCTTGATCGACAAATAAATCGATTCCCAGATAATCTTGAATTAAATTGATATCAAACAAATCGTCAACGGTAATAACGGGTTTACCTTGATGGAGTCGAAAGGAAGAAATGGTTATTTTTTTCATCCCACTGGGGAAATTTCCGAATAAAACATTTCCTTTGGCAAAACGTTCGGTCACAAAGTCGCTGTCAGTTGCTACTTTAAGTTCGCCTTTTAACCCCAGGGGTTTGGAAATAGTACCTACCTTGATGTAATTCATACTTTTGGTTCCTCGACTGTTTCGGTTTGATGTTTATATAAACGCATAACGCGCATGGCATTTAAAATGGCAATGAGCGATACGCCCACATCCGAGAAAATGGCAAGCCAAATGGTAACTGTACCGACTAAGCCCAGGAATAAAACAAAAATTTTAATGCCGAGGGATAAAGCAATATTTTGCACCACGAGTCGTCGGGTTTTTTTGGCAATTTCTATTGTTTCGTCAACCTTTTGCAGATTGTCGCTCATGATTACCACATCCGCAATCGCTATCGCCGCATCACTTCCCGTTGCCCCCATGGCAATGCCGACATCGGCGGAACTGATAACCGGCGCATCGTTGATACCGTCCCCAATATAAATGGTTTTGCTTTTTGGCGATGAATTATGCGCGCGTATTTCATTTAGTTTTTCGACTTTTTCATTTGGTAAAAGTTCCGAATAAACATCGTCAATATCCAATGCGTTAGCTACGCTTTCGGCCACACTCTTGGCATCACCCGTCAAAAGATGGACCCTTTTTACGCCGCGTTTTTTGAGACTGCGGATAGTGTCAACCGCTTCGTCGCGGATAACATCCCCTACCACAACATAACCCAAATATATGCGTTCTTTGGTTACATGCAAGATCATGCCCGGTTTATCGGTTTTTGGTACGTCAAATTTGTTTTCTTTCATTAAGCGCGAATTACCCACTAGGATCTTGGCACCGTTGATGGTTGCTTTTAAACCACGGCCACTGTATTCGGTAAATTCGGCGATGATTTCTGGGAATATTCGGTCTCTGCCATATTCTTCGACGATGGAAATCCCGATTGGATGGGTAGAGTAATATTCACCGTAAGCCACCAGCCGGTGTAATTCTTCGGCAGTGGTGCTCGGGTTCAGCGGAACAACCTCTTTAATACCGAATTCGCCTTTGGTTAAGGTTCCGGTTTTATCGAACACAACTTGTTCGACATTATTTAAAGCTTCTAAGTAGTTGCTGCCCTTTATTAGGATACCGCGCTTACTGGCAATCCCAATCCCCGCAAAAAACGATAACGGTATCGAAATGACCAAAGCGCATGGACAAGAAATTACGAGAAAAATCATCGCCCGGTAAACAGAATCGCTTAAGGTCAAACTGGAGCTGGAATCAAAGATTTTAACAATTAAAGGAAAAATGGCAATCAATATTGCCAAAGCGCTGACAATCGGAGTATAATAACGGGCAAACTTGGAAATGAACTCTTCCGATTTGGCTTTTTTGGTTGAGGCATTTTCGACCATTTCAATGATTTTGGACATCGTCGATTCGGTGCTTGCCTTAGTTACTTTAACTTCGATTACGCCACCCATGTTAATCATGCCGGACAGGACTTCACTGCCCGGTTTGGCGCTTCTGTTTAAACTTTCACCGGTTAAAGCTTTGGTGTCAAGATAAGTTTTACCATCGACGATGACGCCGTCAAGCGGAATCATTTCCCCGGTTTTGACCAAAATAATATCGCCCGGTAAGACGCTTTCGACTTCCACTTCGGTGACTTCCGCGCCAAGTTTGAGTTTGGCGGTGGTTGCTTCAAAACTCAAAAGTTCGGTAATCGATTTACGGGAGTGATTGACCGCCCGCTGTTGAAGGAACGAACCAATTTGATAAAACATCATTACCATAACAGCTTCAATGTTATGATGGGTAAAGATGGCGCCGATGCTGGCGGTGGTCATGAGGAAATTTTCATCAAAAATTCTTCCGGTGAAAAGATTTCGGATGAATTGGAGAATTACTTTATTGCCGATAAACAAGAAGGCAAGAAGTAAGGTAATTATCGAATAAGTACTTAACTCATATTCTTGGCCTTTAAAGAAAAGTTTAAGCATGGCAAATAGATTGATACCGTTAATCTGCCATTTTGGCAAATACAAAAAGGAAACCAACAAAAAACCGATACCGATTAAAAATAAGGTGATATCGCTCTTTTTGATTTTATAAACTTCTTCCGCAAAAACCCGTTTTTTGGTTTTACTGTCAAGAACTTGAATATGGGGGTCAATCTTATGAACCAATCGGGAAACTTCAGGTAATATGTTTTCCCCCAGTTCCAAATCAGTGGTTTCGATGATAAAGCGCTCAGTGGCAAAATCCACTACCAGCTTTTCGAAACTGAAAGTTTTTTTGGCCAAATTTTCAATGCGCGTTGCACAGTGCCCACAATCGATGCCTTTTAAGATTAAAACCTTCCGCACAGATTCTTTTACTTCAAATTCCTCGATATTGGCGGTTTTTTCGTAACGTTGAAGCGCTTTTTGAATTTTGGCTTCAATTTGGGATATACTTGTTTCTTCCGTCGGCTTTAAACCGACATGAAGCATATGTTGATCTTTATTTAAATTAATATCCGAAAGTTCTTTGATTTTTCGAAGTTCGCCTAAAATGCGATTATAATTCTTTTTGCTTTTAACGTTAATTATTTGGTAACTCTTATTAACTTTTTCCATGTGGCCCCCTAATGTAACATGTGTTTAAGTCCGGATTCGACAATAGTCTGAACATGTTCATCATTAATGCTATAGTAAACGTGGCGTCCTTTTTTATTCTTTTTGACGATTTGGGTGTCACGTAAAATACGCAATTGATGCGAAACAGCGGATTGGGTCATTTGCAACCTTTCAGTCAATTCGCTGACGCTGGATTCTTTATTCATTAAAAACATCACAATCGCTAAACGCGATTCTTCCCCGAGAATGGCAAACATCTGCGATAACTTAGTGATTTCTCTGCTATACTCCATAAAAAACCTCATTATTATTATATATGAATATATGAACATTTATTCATAAGTATTATACGCTTTTCCTTTTTGCTTGTCAAATAATATAGAAAGAATTATGCTTTGGTTTTCTAAAAAAACGAAAAAAGACATTATTTTTTAGAATATCATCCTATTTTCTGGCAATAAAAGTCAAGAAAGGTAACAAAAAAAGAAAAAAAGGCACTGCCCTTTTGGCAATGTCCTTATTCTTCGTTTTCTGATGTCAAACTAATTTCCAGTTGCATTTTATCGCGGGTTGCGGCGGCATGCGCAATAGTCCGCACTGCATTTATCACGCGACCTTTTTTGCCGATAATGCGACCGACATCATCGGAATGTACTGTTACTTCTACATGCACTTGGTTGGCGGAACGCAATTGTTCTTTTACAACCACATCTTCGGGATGCGTAACGAGCGGTTTAATTAATTCTGACACCAATTGTTCATAATTAATTTTACCCATCGGATACCGCCTTACTTTTTGCTCTCAGCAAATTTGGCGATAATTCCTTCTTTAACAAGAAGTGAACGGACGGTATCAGTAGGTTTTGCGCCTTTTTCCAACCATGCCAATACTTTTTCTTCATCAAATTTGACTTGGGCAGGATCCGTTAAAGGATTATATGTACCGACAATCTCAATAAACCGTCCATCCCGTGGGCTTCTTGAGTCCGCCGCAACTATCCGATAAAAAGGATTTTTCTTAGAACCAAAACGTTGTGATCTTAATTTTACTGCCATTTCAATTACCTCCTTTATTAGTGTAACCATTATACCTTAAAATAAACAAACTGTCAAGTAATTTTACTTGACAGTTAACTATTTAAGTAACGAATGACTCCGTTTATGAAATCCACTTGTCTGCGAAAATTATCGATTTTGTCGCTTGCGGTTTGTTTGGTGGCAATTTTCACCGTTTGTTCAAACTCTTTGTAGGCACCGGGATTTTCATTGAGGATTAAATACCACTTAGGGTTATAACGAAGATAGCGTAAATACAACTCATTTGCATAAATTTTCTTCAAAATACTTGCATCCATTAATCCCACCAACTGTTGTTATTGGAATTAAAGGTATTTGGTCTGCGATTATTAAATCCTTGCGTTATTTGCAGGACTTTGGAAATTGTATTTAGCGTTCTGCTGATAGAATCGGGGTTAATCCGTTTTAAATAATTCAAAGCATTTTTTAGCGAATCGGCGCTTAAGTAGTCCACCGGTTCTTTTGCCTTGTTTTCGTCTTGATACTGTACCCATTGGTGATGATTTTCGCCAAGAATCACCCAATCTTCATAGATTTGTTGCCATGTTCTTCTTCCTGATGCCACTTCGTCATGAACTTTGGGAAAACGGGCGACAAACTCACGAAATTCATCAAGCCGACTAGCCATATCATTCACCTCTACTTTAGTTTATTACATTTAAGTCGAATTGGTGCGAAAAAGTGCACCAAATACCTAAAAAAACCATAAACTATGAATGGATAATCAATTATTTTAAGGAAAGCGAGGGAAAAGATGTTTAACCGAAAAAAACGCCAAATGCCATTTGGTTTCAGTGGCCAACCGATGATGCCTCAGGGAATGCAACCAATGATGCCTCAGGGAATGCAGCCGATGATGTCAATGGGACAAACTCCGTGGATGGGGGAAGAAATGATGCCTAATTACGAGATTGAAAGATTGCAAACGGAAATCAATGAACAAAAACGGCAAATCAGCGAATTGTTAAAGCGCGTGGTGCGCTTAGAGAACTATTTGGGAATCAGGGGCGAGGTTGCAGCTGAGTTTGACCGGATGCTTTAAAATGCATCAAAAGAAAAAAATAGGTTATCGCATATTCCAACCCAATACATAACTCATACTATAAAGTAGTCTAACGACAAAAGGAGGGGAGTTTATGTATCAACCTAACTATGGATATGGATGTTGCCAACCAGTTAGCCCATGTGGATTTGGAAATTATGGTGGTTACGGTTACGCCTTAATTTTAGTCTTGTTCATTCTTTTAGTCATCATCGGTACCGCAGTGCGCTGGTAGTAATCGAAAATAGTCGCGAAAAGGGGTGGCCCCCTTTTTTCTTTTGGGTTAATTGTAATCCGCTTGCATAATGTTCCATTATTTAGTATAATCTAAAAAGAGATTAGAGGTGAAAACATGATTAAAGCAACCGACATTATCGTAGAAGGAAATCCGCTTCTAAAAGAAAAATCAAAGGAAGTACCGCTGCCGTTATCACAAGAAGACGAGAAACTGCTTCTATCGATGATTGAATATATCGATAACTCCATGGATGAAGAAATCGCCCAAGAATATAATTTAACCCCTTCGGTGGGGATTGCGGCGGTGCAAGTAGGTATGCCGAAAAGAATGCTAGTCGTTTGGGCAATCGACGAAAAAGGAAATGAACATTTGTACCCGATGATTAATCCCCAAATCGTCAGTTATTCCGATGAATTGTCATATCTGCCGATGGGCGAAGCTTGTTTATCGGTTCCCCGCGAAGCTCCTGGATACATTCACCGTCCGACCCGGGTAACCGTGGATACTTATTTATACGAAAAAGGAGCACTTAAAAAAGTGCGCCTTCGTTTGAAAAATTATATTGCGATTGTATTCCAACACGAATACGATCATTTAAACGGCCTTTTGTTTGTCGACAGAATTAATCAAGCCAATCCTTTTTTGGTTCCCGAAAACAGTAAACCGATTGTTTTCCCGGAAGAACCATCAAATAACCAACAAGCCTAATTGTTTTAAGGCTTTGTAAATTCCGTCTTCGGAAAGAGCGCTTGTCACCAGATGAGCGTTTTCTTTTACGTGGTCGTTACTGTTGCCCATGGCGATTGCGGTTCCCACTGCTTGGAACATTTCGACATCGTTTTCTCCGTTACCGATGGCATACATATCTTCGGTCAAATAGCCGAATGTTTCTTGGATTACTTTTATTCCCCGCTGTTTCGATTCGCCTTTATCCACAATGTCGCAACCGAAACGCCCCCATTTTAAGAACGATAATTCGGGAAGTCTTTTAGCCATTGCGTCAATAACCTCAGTCCCCGCAAACAGCCAAACCATCGAAACGGGAACGGAAAAATCGAAATCTTCCTTTTGGCAATCGACGATTCGGTCATTGGAACGTTCCGAAAAAAATTTATGGATATCTTCTGAATAGGAATAAACATATGCTTTGTCAATAGTAACATAACCGATTGGCGCTTGATACTTTGAGGCGATTTCGTGAAGCTTAAGTAAACCCGCTTTTTTCATGGGTTTATAAAAGATGGTTTGATTATCCACCATAACATGTTGACCGTTTAACAACAAAAACCCTTTAAAAAGAGGCATGATATCCTCAATTACCGCCAATGTATAAGAACTCCTGCCGGTGGCAAGATATAAATCGACATCGGGAGAAAGATTGTTTAAGGCGTCAATTGTCGATTTGGGTATCCCGTTTTGTTTATCAAACAGCGTGCCGTCCAAATCAACAAATAAGGCTTTGCGTCTTATCATAAGTAATACTCCTCATTTCCTTCGAAAGTAGTATAACACATTTTAGCTTATTTAACTATTAAATTACTAACCGATTGATTTGAGTTGCTTATTGCTTCCCATTTTGGCAAAAATAAGGTATACTATTATAATAGATTAAATAATTAACAAATAGAAAGGATTAGATATGAACTCAAGTAAAAAACAAAACAAGAAAGGAAAAGATCCCAACAATGAAGTAAAAGTATTTGCTTTAGGCGGACTTGGCGCTGTCGGAATGAATATGTACGTCGTTGAGGTGGCAAACCAAATCATCGTAATCGATGCAGGAATATTGTTTGCAGGGGGAGAAGCTCCGGGTGTCGATTATATCATCCCCGATGTCTCCTATCTCAAAGAAAACGAACAGCGGATTGTGGGCCTCTTCATCACCCACGGTCATGAAGACCACATCGGCGGCATTCCGTTTTTGGTTCAAAAAGTTAAAATCCCCGCCATTTATGCCAGTGGGCTTGCAGTAGGATTGATTCGCAATAAAATGCGCGAATACCCACAATTATCTTATAATATAATCCCTTATAACGACGATTCGGTATATAAATATCCTCATTTTTCAATATCATTTTTCCGTACCAACCACAGCATCCCCGATTCATTCGGAATTGCTATTAAGACCAATTTAGGTTATGTCATCTATACGGGGGATTTCAAGTTCGACTTTACCCCGATTGGCAAGAAAGCCGATTACTATAAAATGGCACGCTATGGCGAAGAAGGCGTATTGTGTTTGTTATCGGACAGCACCAACGCGAACATTACCAATTTCTCCCTTTCGGAAAAGAAAATTGCCCAAAATATGCAAAATCTTTTCTCGCAAATCAAAGGAAGAATTATTGTTGCTACCTTTGCTTCCAATGTATTCCGCGTTCAACAAATCTTGAACGCCAGTTACAAAACGGGAAGAAAAGTTGTGGTGTTTGGTCACAGTATGGAAAAAACAATTGATGTTGCTACCAAGCTCAAATACATCAATATACCAAAAGGAACCATTATCAACACCCGTGAGCTATCGAATGTTGAAGACCAAAAGATTACTTTGCTTTGTACGGGGTCGCAAGGGGAACCGATGGCAGCTTTATCGCGAATTGCCAACGGCACCCACAAACATATCAAACTTCAAGCCGGCGATACCGTCATCTATTCAAGTAAAGCAATTCCTGGCAATGAACAATTCATTAATCGCAATATCAACAAAATGGTTCAAGCCGGTGCCAATGTAATCAAAAACAGTCCACTTACCGATACCCACACCACGGGACACGCCTCGGAAGCGGAAATTCAATTAATGCTATCCCTAATCAAACCGAAATATTTTTTACCAGTTCACGGCGAATATAATATGTTGCAAAAACATGCCAATATCGCCGTTAATATGGGTTTAAAAAAGGAAAATACTTTTGTTCTTGATAACGGCGACGTTGTGACTTTCACGGAAAAAGGCGCCAAGTTAGCCAAGGCAGCGGTATTTACTACCGATATCTATCTTGATTCCAGCCTAAGCGACGTCGACAGCAACATTCTAAAAGAACGCAAACACCTAGCCGATGAAGGAATTATTACGATTGCCTTTACGGTAAACAAGGAAAAGCAAATCTTGGCTCCGACCACGCTCAAAACCAAGGGGTTTGTCGATGTGGAAAAATCCGCCGATTTAGTCAAAAAAATAATCAAAAAAGCGGACGAAATATTCAAAGGACTGCTTGCCCGTTATAAATACATCATCGTGAAAAACTTTAGGCACCAAATCTTGCAACAACTTTCCCAGTATATTTATGAAGAAACAGAACGCCGACCATTTATTGTGCCGATTATTATGATTGTTTAATAAGATACCAATAACGAATCCTGCTTGGGGATTCGTTTTTTATTCAAAAGAATAAAGGTTCTTTAAAAAGTTTTAGGGAGAACCCAAAAGAATGAACAGAAATAAAAAAGCAAAATGTAACTTTTTACACTTTGCTTTTTTTGTTCAGTCCTTTAGGGAGCAAAGAATGATTTATGCTATAA
>DUPC01000040.1 GCA_012838545.1 Acholeplasmataceae bacterium | reverse complement strand
TTGTTATTTTATCAAATAGTTTTTTCATCTTTTTGGTATCGATTAAATAAGCTAAGGAGAAAAAAATTGCAAGTATTCTTGATTTGGTCAGGAACGTATAGAACCAAAACCAAGAACAATAAAAAAGATCTAGCCTAAAAAGCTAGATTTTTTGCATACATTATAAAAAGGTCATTGATTTTCAAGATTATATGGTATAATTTTTAAAAAAGATTATAGGGAGAGCAAAATGAGCAGGTTTAAAAAAATTGCCTTAATCATGTTACTTTTAATCAATATTTTGGTTCTTGCTTTTGATTATTATCAAGTGAAAGAATTTATCAGAACCGTTGATGCGAATAAGGAATATGTGGCTTATATTTACAGCCAACTGCTCTTTTTTCCCAATCATTTTTATTTGAAATGGTCTTTGTTAATTTTATTAATGCTTTCGTTTATCGTTAACCGAAAACGTTCCTTTGACCCTACGGCCTTCATTAAATACTGCATCGCAATTAATGTGCTTTTTGTGGTGATAGCCGGAGTGATATCGATTGTGGAAAAAGAAAACTTCATTGTTTTCTTGAATATCGCCACAATGGATCTGGTAATCGGAGGAATGCTTTTTTCGCTTTGCTTAATCCATGACTATCGAATCAAATTTTTCGAAAATAACTTTGCCAGGGTGAAAATCATTATTTTGATTGTTTTGTTCCTAATGCCGATTTTACGAGTGTTTGGTTTTGGTCGCGAGATTTTCCTCTATTTGCTTAAGCCTAGTTTCTTTTGGGGAATCAGCGGAGGGTTGATTTTTACCGTTTCAATTCTTTTCGCGCTAAACCCTCGGGATTTATCCTTAAAAGACGAAATCATCGACCGCTACTTTATTTCTCTATCCACTTTAATCGAGTTAGTGCTGTTGGGGGCAACGATAATTATTTGCCACTTTACCCGGGAAGCGAATTTTGAGTTTTTGGTTATTGTTTTGCTTTTAGTATTAATCACTCAAGCAGTCCTTGAAGCTAAGGCTTTAACAAAAATCACAACAATTTTATATTATGTTTATATGTTGTTTATTGCGATTGGTTTTTTGGCAATTGTTTTTGTCAATCAGAAAAACCAACAAACAATGCCTTGGTGGGTATTGATAATTGGCGAAATAAGCATTTTATTAGGATTTGTTTTTTCAATGTGTCAAAAAAGGTTTAAATATTTAAAGGGGAAGGCAAAAGAGTAATGCGTTTTATCCAAGCTAAACAAATCCTCAGCAAAGATTTAAATATCAATATTTACCGCGGTTGCACGCATGGCTGAATTTATGGCGATTCCCGCAGAATTTGTCACCATTTGATCTATATCCTCTTATCCATTTTCTAACAGATGATTTATCACAGTTTAATTCGTTTGCTATCTGAATCACTGATTTAATTCCATTTATATAATCATTGATTACCTGTAATTTAACTTCTTTACTATATTTATTCTTTCTTCCCATAAAAAAATATGATACCTCCTTAGTTTTCAAACTTTAAAAATAATTGAAACTTCATATTTCTTTTATTTTTATTATTTGTCTACTTTGGATGTATCATATCACTATTTCGAAAACTGGTTTTTATTTATCGAGCACTTCCTTCATTAGTTTGACTAAAGCGCGATAAGTCTCCTCGCTGATTACATGTTCTATCAAACAACAATCAGTGCTGGCGATTTCTTCGCTAACCCCAATTTTTAGCAAAAAGGATTTAATCAACAAATGTTTTTGATAAACTTGATTCCCAAGGGCGCGACCGCGTTCAGTAAGTTCAATATCCCCATAATTATCTTTTTCAATCAGCATATTTTCTTTTAACTCGTTCATAGCTTTATTGACCGCGGGTTTTGATACCCCCAGGAGTCGAGCCACATCGACTGATTTGACCTTTTGGCCTTTTTGGGAAAGGATAATGATGGCTTCTAAATAGTCTTCATTGGATTTAGTAAGTATTTTCATTTATATCACCATTTAATCTACTGCTAAAATTGTATCATATTTCCGGAAAAATATCGCCTATTTTACATTTTTTATCATAATTTACGCCTTTTCTTGGGGGATAACCAATCGAATAAAGTTAATAAAATAGTTGACAATGACATATAAAAAGCGTATAATGTTAACGTAAGTTAACTTTCTTTCGGAGGAATGTATGTTTTTCAACAAAAACAAAAAAACTAATCGATTAAAAGTCGGAGAGGAAGGACATTTAAGCGATTTACAACTCAATCAAAAAGCTGTTGTTTTAGCTTTACATAATGATAACCCCGCCTTAAGAAGGCGTTTATTGGACATGGGGATTACCAAAGGGGTTGTGCTACAAATCAAAAAGATTGCTCCGATGGGCGATCCGGTGGATATTGAGTTGCGCGGGTATGAACTTTGCTTGCGACGCGAAGATATGCGTCAAATTGACATAAAGGTGCTTGAAGATGAAAATAGCATTAGCCGGCAATCAAAATAGCGGTAAAACCACCCTTTTTAACCTTTTAACAGGTTCCAATCAAAAAATCGGCAATTGGCCGGGGGTAACCCTTGAGCAGAAAAGGGGAATCATTATCGGAACCGATTACGAATTAATTGACTTGCCGGGGATTTATTCCTTAAGCCCATACACTGCGGAAGAAGAGGTATCGCGGCGTTTTTTGTTGGAAGAAAAACCCGATTTAATTATTAATATAGTTGATTCCACTTCCATTGAACGTAGCCTGTATTTGACAACCCAATTATTGGAACTTGATATTGATGTCATCATTGCTTTGAATATGACTGACATCTTAAAGAAAAAAGGCTTGGTTATTGATGTGGAAAGGTTGGAAAAAGAACTGAGTACAAGTATTGTCGCAATTTCCGCTTTAAAGAAAACCGGTATTAAAGAACTGATTGCTTTAATAAAGTCGAAAGAATACCGGAAAAATTACCACCAATTGATTTTCGGGCCCAATTTGGAAAAAGCGATTGCCCGTGTTTCCCCATATCTTAAAGGTAATCATAAACGCTTTATAGCGGTAAAGTTATTGGAACGCGATCCTTTATTTGAAAGCCCCCAAATCCCTTCATTTGAAGTTTTAATAAGTGAATTGGAAAAAGAATTTGGTACCGATATCGAAGAAGCGGTAGCCAATCAACGTTATGAGTATATTGTCGGCATAATAAAAAAAGCGGTAATCGTTCATGATGTCGGGGTTAACTCATCCGAAAAACTCGACAAGGTATTTCTCAATAAATGGCTGGCTTTGCCAATCTTTGTCGTTATTATGTTTTTGGTGTATTATCTTGCGGTGGGGGTAATCGGTAGTTTTACCGTTGATTTGGTCGACGGACTGTTTGCCGCTTTGTCCGATTGGACAAGGAGTTCCCTAGCTAAATTCAATACCTCGGAATGGTTAATCAGTCTTATTGTCGACGGGATTATTGCCGGGGTTGGAGCGGTTTTGAACTTTGTTCCGCAATTAATAATTCTTTTCTTCTTAATCGCTATTTTGGAAACAACCGGCTATATGTCGCGAATTGCGTTCTTTTTGGACCGGGTGTTTAAACGTTTAGGATTAAGCGGCAAATCCTTGATACCGTTTATTGTCGGATCAGGCTGCAGCGTTCCTGGGGTTATGGCGACGAGGACGATTGAAGGGGACAAAGAAAGAAGAATGTCCATTATTCTTACCCCTTTTATTCCCTGCAGTGCCAAATTGCCCATCATGGCACTCTTTGCTTCTTATTTCTTCCCTAACCACTCAGGTCTAGTTTCGGCATTCCTCTACTTTCTGGCCATAATAGTCATCCTTATTTCTGCACTTATTATGAAATTCTTCTTTAAAGGGAATTCCGGTGCCTATATTTCCGAACTTCCCAATTACAAATTGCCGAATTTCGGTTATGTGTTCCGCGACGTGAAGGACCGGGCAATATCGTTTATAAAACGTGCCGGAACCATCATTCTTTTGAGTTCGGTTACCATTTGGTTTTTGCTTAGTTTTTCCTGGCGGTTTGAGTACGGCGTTCCTGTGGATGACAGTATTCTCGCTTCCATCGGAAACCTTTTTTCCTGGGTCTTTTACCCAATGTTAGGCGAACTTAGTTGGGGCGCAACGGTTTCGGCTATCCAAGGTTTGGTTGCCAAAGAACAAGTCGTGTCCTCAATGGCGATTATAGCGGGGTTTGCGGGGGACGTAAGCGAAGGAACGATGATTTTCAGTCCAAGCGGACCGTTTTCCTTCTTTACTTCCAGCAACGCTTTTGCTTTTGTGGTGTTTAATTTATTCTCCGCACCATGCATCGCAACTATCGGAGCGATGAGACAAGAGTTAAGAAGCACCAAACAAATGATGTTTGCGATTATCTTCCAAACTGGTTTTGCCTGGGTGCTCGGGGTTGCGGTATATTGGATAGGCAACTTAATTGGAGTTTTGCTATGAGTTTAGCTGATGTAATTATCATTATTGTCATTGCTTTAATTATTATTGCCATTGTTTATTTGCAATTTATCCGTCACGGTTATTATCCTTGTGATTCGTGTCCGAAAAAGAAACGCTGCGCAAGTATTAACGGAGAATCGTTAAAAGAATATTACCGGAAGGTTTGCGCAAAGGAAAAAAATGAAGAGCAAACCAAAATAAAATCGTGTTGTAAAAAAGACTGATTTTTTATCAAACCTTAAGGTTTGGTTCAAAACCGGTTTTTTTTTCTATTATTTCTATCGACAAAAAACTTTGTTTTTGGTATAATATATAAAAGTAAATGACAATAAACAGTTATTTGCTTTTATCCTATTTAATAAAATATATTTAGTATTGTTTTTTCCGCTTAATTCTTAAGGCAAAAAAAGTAATTAGGAGGAAAAAGAAAGGTCGATTCCTATGAAGCAGAAAAAGACAGGATATAAATTCCTGGGTATATTGATCAAACGCTATTGGTTTATGATTGTGATTATCATTGCCATGTCGTCTTTTGATTCATTTACCTACACGTACGTACCGCTCTTTATAAAATTTATTTTCTCCGTTCTTACCAATGACGGCAGTTTTGTCAATTTACCGGAATGGTTGAAAAGTTTATTTAATTTAGGCGGAAACACCCTAACAATTGTATTATTAACCGGACTTGGAATGGCTATTTATCAATTGTTTCGGGCGTTATTTAAAATCATTATGGGTGTGTACCGAAACTTTGTTAGTGAACGGGTTTCAGTAAATTTACGGAAAGACTTGTATAATCACATTCAAAATTTATCATATGCTTATCATAACAATGTTGACCGAGGTGATTTGATTCAACGTTGTACATCGGATATCGATGTCGTACGGAATTTCTTGAGCCGTCAAATGGCGGAAATGCTTGCGGTGTTTGCCATTTTAGGCGCATCGGTTTATCAAATGTATCGCATCAATCCGATGTTGACTTGGGTTTCCTTGATCATTGTTCCGGTTGCTTTTACCAGTTCTTTGTGGTATTTCCTTTATGTCCAAAAAAAGTATTCCGAAATTGAAGAATCGGAAGCTAAGCTGATGACGATTATTCAAGAGAATTTGGCTGCTGTTAGAGTAGTTAAAGCTTTTGCCAATGAAAAGCACGAAATAGATAAGTTTCTTGAACAAAGCGTTGACTATTCCAAACGCAATTTAGCATTAAACCGCACCGCCTCGTTTTTCTGGGGCTTCGGTGATTTCTCTACGGTTATGCAATATTTGTTAACCATTACTGTTGCCATTTTCATTATGAAGAATAACCCGGGTACAGTCCATCCTTCGGATATCATTGCGATTTTGATGCTTGTTGGTTCTTTCATTTGGCCGGTCAGAGGTTTAGGAAGAATCATTGGGGATGTCGGTAAAACCAGCGTAGCCGCTTATCGCCTTCAAGAAATCTTCGATATTCAAGACGAATTTGTCAATGACGGCAAGCTCTTCCCAGAGATTAAAGGAACCATTGAATTCAAAAACGTATCGTTTAAATTTGAGGATGCAGAAGAGTTTCTTTTGCGGAATTTCAATGTAAAGATTAATGCCGGGGAAACAGTGGCCATCATCGGTAAGACAGGAAGCGGAAAAAGTACCCTTGCCAAAATCTTGACGCGTTTACATGATTATCAAGAAGGCTCAGTCCTCATCGATGGCGTTGAGTTGAAAGAAATTAACAAAAAGCATGTTCGAGGCAATATCGGTTTGATTTTGCAAGATCCGTTCCTTTTCTCCAAGACGATTTATGAAAATATTGCCATAACCAATAAAAACGCTGAACGGGGACGCGTGGAACAAGTTGCGCAAATTGCCTCAATGGACCAGGATATCAAAGGTTTTGAAAAAGGATATGAAACTCTTGTGGGTGAACGCGGGGCAACTCTTTCGGGTGGGCAAAAGCAACGCATCGCGATTGCCAGAATGTTGCTTGACGAAAAACCGATTCTAATTTTCGACGATTCACTAAGTGCTTTGGACAGCGAAACCGATTTAATGATTCGCTCGGCTTTAAAACGCAACAAAACCGCTACTATGTTAATCATTACCCACAAAATTACTTCCGCAAAACAAGCCGATAAAATCATTGTCATCGAAAACGGCGCTGTTTCGCAAATCGGAACCCATGAAGAATTAGCTCAAGTTGATGGTCTATATAAGAAACTTTGGGATATTCAAGGTGAACTGGAAGCCGAATTCCTCAAAGTTGTTCATGGAGGAGGTGATGCGTCATGATGGATGATCAAGAAAAATATATGGCGGAACATTTTGACCTGCAAACCTGGAAACGCATTTTAAAAATCATTGTACGCGACAAGAAGAGTTTGTTTTTCATGTTGCTTGCGGTGGTTGTCATGACCTGCATTGATATCGGTTATCCGCTCCTGAATAAATTTGCTTTAGAAACCTTCTTTAGCGATAAACCGGATTTTGATTATGTTCCTTACTTTATCGCCCTCTATTTTGCCATTGCTTTAGGCATGGGGATATCGGTTTGGGCTTTCATTCGCGGGGCAGCTAAAGTCGAAGAAAGAACCACCTTTGAAATCAGGATGCAAGCCTTCAGGAATTTGCAACAATTATCGTTCTCTTATTTTGATACCACCCCAACCGGATGGGTTATGGCACGCATGACTTCCGATGCAAGAAGACTCGCCAGTATTATTTCCTGGGGATTGGTAGATTTTTTGTGGGGCTTCCTTTTGATGATTGGAATCTTGCTAATCAGTTTCTTTATCAATTGGCGCCTTGCTTTGATTATGACTGCGTTGCTTCCCATTTTTATCGTTATTGCGATTTTTTATCGCAAGAAGATCTTAAAAGAACATCGGGAAGTGCGCAAGATTAATTCACATATCACCGCTTCTTATAACGAAAGTTTCATGGCAGCCAATACCACAAAAACCTTGATTTTGGAAGACGATAATGCCACGGAGTTCAATGATTTAGCGGAAAGATACAAAAGACGCGCGATTCGTGCTGCCTTTTTCTCCTCGCTTTTTTGGCCAACGATTCTCTTTTTGGGATATGTCGGGGTAGCCATCGTCGCTTACGCCGGGGGGAAAATGGTCCTAAACGGTCCGATTGGTTTTATCTTTACTACCGGGACTTTATACTTATTTATCGATTATGCGATTAAATTCTTTGATCCGGTAATGGTTGTTGCCCGGGTTTTGACCGATTTGCAACAAGCTCAAGCTTCCGCGGAAAGAGTCATTTCGTTAATCGAAACACCGTCCGACATTATCGATAAGCCGGAAGTGGTGGAAAAGTACGGTACTATCTTCGAACACAAAAAAGAAAATTGGGAACCAATCGAAGGTTCAATCACCTTTGAAAATGTATCATTCAAATACAAGAATACCGACACCAATGTTCTTACCAATTTTAATTTAGAAATCAAAGCAGGAGAAATGGTGGCTTTTGTCGGTGAAACCGGCAGCGGAAAAAGCACGATTGTCAATTTGATATCGCGCTTCTACGAACCGACGGAAGGTCGAATTCTAATCGACGGTAAAGACTATCGCGACCGTTCCATCAGTTGGCTGCACGCAAATTTAGGATATGTATTGCAGACCCCGCAACTTTTCAGCACCACTATTAAAGAAAACATCCGTTACGGAAAACTCAATGCCACCGATGAAGAAGTTATCGCCTCCGCAAAACTCGCCAATGCCCATAACTTTATCATGGAACAAGAAAAAGGCTACGATACTTACATCGGAGAAGGGGGAAATAAACTTTCTACCGGTCAAAAACAATTGATCTCGTTTGCAAGAGCCGTAATTGCCAATCCGCGGATTTTAGTGCTCGATGAAGCAACTTCCTCGATTGACACGGAAAACGAAAAAACCATTCTGGAAGCTATGCAAACGGTGTTAAAAGGCCGAACCAGTTTAGTGGTTGCGCATCGATTGTCGACGATTGTGAATGCGGATAAGATTGTGGTTTTACGCAATGGCGTAGTGGTTGAAGAAGGAACGCACCGTGAACTTCTAAATGCCAAAGGTTACTATTTTGAATTGTATCGCAATCAATTTATGCAAGAATTGGAACAAAAATTGATTCAAGATATTTAAACCGCACTTTAGGGGCAAAAGCCTTTTTGCCCCTTTCACTATAAGAGACTCATTTCATTGACAGTAAATGGTTATTTTGTTATAATATTTTTATAAAAATGTTTCCAGCACGTTAAGAAGGAAAGAGGTTATTATGGATAAAAAAGAAGCTTTAAAAGTATGGTTTCATGAATACGGAAACAATGAATATGCATATGATGTAACCGGCCGTAAAATTAAGCGTGAGGATTATCAAGTAAAAAACCAAGTTGGTTGGGTTGTTTCCTATATGCGTCCGCTTGAACTTGGAGGACCAAATGACGATGGAAACACCATCATACTCCATCATTTTACAGCTTCCGAAAAAGGAATGAATTATCCTGTTTTTTATGTCGATGATATCAAATACACCGTCATCCATGACGAAAAACATAATTACTATTATATCGAAAAAGCCGAAATCGAAGACGATGACGACTTAAACTAAAAAGGGTTGATTATGCGCATAATTGCCGGAAAATATCGCAGCCGGAAGTTATCGACGCTTCCGGGTCTAAAAACCAGACCAACTCTTGACCATGTAAAAGAAGCCATTTTCAGCAGTCTAGGCAACTACTTGACCGATTTGGTTACTTTGGATGTTTTTGGCGGAAGCGGTGCTTTATCCTTGGAATCGCTTAGCCGTGGTGCCAAACAAGCCTACATTATTGAACAAGCCTATGATGCTTTAAAAGTTATTAAACAAAACGCTGAATCTTTAGGGGTCAAGGAAGAACTTGTGCTTTTGCCTGGAGATTACCGTCAAGTTTTACCGCGTATAAAAGAACAGAAATTTGATGTCGTTTTCTTGGATCCGCCTTTTCGAATGAAAGTCATCGATGCCATCATTTCCTTTTTAATCGAAAACGATATGGTTAGCGAAGACGGTTTTATCGTTGCCGAATACCCCAAGGAAGACATCGTAAATAAAACTTATCCGGGGTGGAAAGTAAAACTCTGTCGCCACTATGCCAGTAGCGAAGTGCTTATTTTGCAAAAAGGAGAGTAAAAAAATGCGTATAGGTGTTTATCCCGGGACTTTTGATCCCATTACCAACGGCCATTTAGACATCATTCTTCGAAGCAAACCTTTGTTTGAAAAGCTTTATGTCGTCGTACCGAAAAACCTAAACAAAAAAACCCTCTTTACTTTGGAAGAAAGAGTGGCTTTGTTAAAAGAAGTTTTAAAAGATTTGGATTTCGTAGAAGTTGTCAGTACTGACCAGTTAACAGTGGAATTTGCCCGGAGCGTCGGAGCGAGGTTTATGTTGCGGGGGTTAAGAATGTTAAGCGATTTCGAATACGAAATGCAGCTATCGACCCTTAACCATGTTTTGAATCCCGATGTCGACACTATCTTTATAATGAGTTCGTATGAATACTCCTTTTTGTCGTCTAGCAGCATTAAAGAAATTGCGGTTTTCAAAGGGGATTATGAACGCTTTGTGCCGAAGGCAGTGGCGGAAGCGTTAAAAAAGAAATATGAAAACCAAACAAACAGCTCCGGAAATTAACCCGTGAATAATTCTAAAATACACGTAAGAAGCCAGTTTTAAACTGGTTTTTTTCATTGCGTAAATCGTTTGAAAAATTATGCATAACCCGCTTAAAGAGATGGTAAAGCTGACTAAAGCAGTCAAAAGCGTAAGAGTTAAAGGGTATTTTATTAGAGAAGCTAACCCCGTGGTTATTTCAAAGAGATCAAGCAAGTATTTACCCACCAAATAATCATTTATTCTTGTGAAGAATACAAAAAAAGGGAAGCGAAGCAAAGAAACTATTATCATAATCATTAAGATCTTTAAAAGCAAAAGCGGGCATTCTTCGATTAAGTAGGAAAATGAGATATCGGTTTCCAAAGGTCTACTAGTTAGTTTTATTTTAGAACCCCGACTGAAAACAGCCAACAGACAAGAAGCAAAAATTTGCGATGCTACTAATAAGTAACCTGTTCTTTCCGGAAAAGGTCCGCTGGAAGCAATGGCAATAATAAATAGGGGGGATAAATGGCTTGTAAAGCGCATTAGACGATTGGCTTCATTGTTTGAGATGGCTTGTTCGGTTAAAGCTTGTTTGATAAGAAGAGTAATTGTCGGTTGACCTATTATGAAACTAAGCAAGAAAAGCGAACAACTTTTTTCGCTTTCAAAGTTAAAGATGTTCTTAAAAAGGGGATAAATAAAAAAACTAAGGAACGGATAAGCAGCTAAGATATTTCCAACGATATAAAGGGGAACAAGCGAAGGAATGATATATTTTACCCAGAGAAATAAAGTGTTATGGAAGGTTTTTTGATAATCGAGTTGGTGAGTCAGAGTGCTTATAATAATTAAAGAAAAGAAAAGCGCAACAATGAAGTTACGCAATTTTTGCTTTTTGGCCATTATCGTCTTATCATCAGTTCCGCACCCGGATAAATGGTGTCCGAGGTCAAACGGTTGTCTTCTTTGATTCGGTCAATCGGAACTTGATAAAGTTTGCCAATCGAGAAAAGCGAGTCACCGGGTTGCACGATGTGAATAATGGTCGGAGATGGTGTAACCGGAACTTCAAAGTAAGCAGCTACCGCCCTCACAACCGCCTCCGCCAGCCTTGGCCATTCATACAATAAGCGTTTGACATCCTCGTCGTTATCCGCAAACCCATATTCAATAATCATCGCATTGTTAGGTGCGGTTTGTCGGAGAATGAAGTAAAAGTCTCTGCCTTGACTACCGATTCTTGTATAAACATTGCGAATCGGTAAGCCTTCTTTCTTCAATTCATCCGCAATCATTTGCGGTAGTTGCCTAGTGCCCCGAATCGAATAAATGATTTCTCCGCCCCCTGAACCGCCGAAATTGATATGATTGGATAACAATACATCGTTTGGTCCTGCTCCCAATGCTTGAATTCTTGCCAATCTTTCGTTCGGAGTCAATGTTTCGTCATCGATGCGCACTAATACCGCTTCCAAGCCCAACTCGTCAAAACGACGTTTTTGATAATCCGAGATTTTTTTTGTTAAATCCTTTTCTTTGAAATAGACGTTGCTGCCTCCACCCGGGTCCCAACCCCCGTGTCCTGCATCAATAATAATCATTATATCACCATAAAATTATATGATTTATGTAAGGAAAACATGCAACCGGATAGATTGTTTTGGTTTTGAGAAAAAAAACGATACTAAGGTCTTATATCCCGGGATTATTCCTTGAGATATAAGCTCTCAGTATCGTTATAAAAGAAAATTATTCGTTTTCTCCGTTTTGTAAAAGCTGTTGGATACGGGCCACTAAGACATCAATGGCCACTTCATTGAAACCGCCTTCGGGGATTATAATGTTGGCAAAAGCTTTTGAGGGTTCCACAAAGGTAATATGCATTGGACGTACGGTGGATAGGTATTGGTTGATGACGGATTGAACGCTTCGACCCCGGTTTTCGATGTCGCGTTCCAATCGGCGAATGAAACGGATATCATCCGGTGTTTCGACGTAAACCTTGATGTCCAAAAGTTCTCGGATAATCGGAATGGCCAAAACCATGATCCCTTCCACAATTATAATGTTGCTGGGAGTAATTATTTCCGAATTATCCAGTCGGCGTGCGGTGACAAAATCATAGGTCGGTTTGTAGATAGTTTTACCGCTATTAAGTTTAAGCAAATCATCCACCAAGCGTTGGGAATCGTAAGCATCGGGATGGTCAAAGTTGATGGTTCGGCCAAACTCTTGTTCCAGGACTATTAGGTCCTTATAGTAATCGTCGAGTTTGATATAAGCAACGCTACCAAAGGGTTTGGATGCTTCGTAAACTTTGTTGGCAATGGTGGTTTTGCCGGATGCTGTCCCCCCGGCGATACCAATTATCGTTGTCTTTTTCATTTTATTTATCCTTTTGATACATATGAGGTTTTAGGATGCCGATATAAGGCAGATTGCGGTATTTCTGTTGGTAATCTAGCCCAAAACCGACTACAAAGGCATTGGGTATTTCGGTGCCGATATACTTAGGATCGGCGCCAATGACGTTTCGGCCCGCTGGTTTGTTCAAAAGCGTAGCGATTTCGATGGATGCGGCGCCTTTATCTTCCAGCATCTTGCAAATGGTTTTTAAAGTTAATCCAGTGTCAATGATATCGT
The DNA here is from genome assembly GCA_012838545.1 of Acholeplasmataceae bacterium. Lineage (GTDB taxonomy): Bacteria > Bacillota_I > Bacilli_A > ML615J-28 > CAG-313 > UBA1427. The sequence continues at coordinate 15,845 of DUPC01000040.1, read as the reverse complement.
CGACGATAATCAAATGGCGCCCGACAATATCGGAAGTAAGGTCTCTCTTAATCGTAACCGCATGCGTCGATACCGTTCCACCAAAATAACTTTCGACTTCTAAAAAATCATATTCGCAATGTATCGTTAAATGTTTTATCAATTCGGCCAAAAAAGGCACGCAACCACGCAATAAGCCGATCAAAAGGGGCGTTTTCCCTTCGTAATCTTTTGAAATCCTTTTTCCTAATTTAGCACATATTGTCACGATATCCTCATGTGACAAAAAGATTTCCTGAATGTCGTTGTCAAGGGGATTGATTCTTTTTTTGGTCATTTTAACACCTCCATAAGCATTAAAAAACTTTCTCACATTATAACATATCTTTATTTAAAAAAGTAGAATTTTGAAAAAAATTATCAACAATTACCCCAAACCCTCCAAAGTTTGATACGATATTATTAAAGCGAGGAATAGCGGTTATGAAATATAAAGTAATCATTGACAATTTAACACTTGAAGAAAAAATCCGTCTTATTACGGGGAAAAATGTTTGGGAAACCTATTCGATTAATCGCCTAAATATCCCTTCTATTTTCATGGCTGATGGACCACATGGTTTGCGCCGTCAAGTTGATACCAGCGATAACCTAGGTATCAACCAATCACTCCCCGCAACCCTATATCCCTCCAGTGCTTTATCTGCTTGTTCGTTTGACGAAGATTTAATGTTTGAACTCGGGAGACATCTGGCGCTGGAAGCCAAAGAACAAGGGGTAAATTTAGTCTTGGGACCGGGAATTAACACTAAACGCCATCCCTTGGGGGGACGCAATTTTGAATATTTTTCCGAGGACCCACTGGTTTCCGGCCGTTTGGCCAAAGCTTGGATTAAGGGCCTTGAATCTGAAGGAATCGGTGCTTGCGTGAAACATTTTACCTGCAATAATCAAGAAACCAATCGCTTCTTGATGAATTCGCTTGTTGATGAACGCACCCTTAACGAAATCTATTTACGCCCTTTCAAAATCGCACTTGAAGCAAACCCCAGTTCTTTGATGACTTCTTATAATCGTCTTAACGGCCTTTACGTGCATTCCTCTTTGGAACTGATTAAAAAATTGCGTGATGAATGGGGTTACCAAGGTTGTTTAATCAGCGATTGGGGAGCCGTGGATGATCGGGTGGCTTCTTTAGAAGCGGGGTTGAACCTCGAAATGCCTTCCAGCGGCGATTATTATCAGGAAAAAATCAAACAAGCACTAAAACAAAAAACGTTGTCCTTGCGTAGTTTGGATGAAGCTGTGAACCATGTGCTGGATTTAGTGTTTAAAGTAACGCCTAAAAAACCATATAAACCTAAAGAAAAAAGTAATGCCTTGTTTCATGATTTGGCTTATCGGATTGCTGCTGAATCGATGGTGCTTTTACAAAACAATCATGTTTTACCTTTGGCACCAGAAGAAAAGGTCTTGTTGATTGGCGATATGGTCAAAAATCCAAGATTGCAAGGAGGAGGAAGCAGTCATATTATTCCTCAAAAGGTTGATTTTCTCTTGGATTTAATCGCTAATTACTCCTCAAATATAACATATTTAGATAATGAAACGGATGTGTTAAAAGGTAAATACCAAACCGAATTGGATCAAGCCGAAAAAATAATCTTGGTTCTTGGTTTGAATGAAGAAGACGAAACGGAGGGAATGGACCGTTCCACCCTCGATTTGCCTTTAAAACAACAAAAATTGGTTGATTATCTTTCACCGTTTTTAAGAAAAACCGTCCTTGTGCTGATGTCGGGTTCGGTTGTCAAGATCCCTAAGCGAGAAAGCTTTGGGGCTGCGGTGTTCGCGGGGTTGATGGGTCAAGCAGGCGCAGGAGCGTTACTTGATATCTTGTATGGAAAAGTCAACCCAAGTGGAAAACTGACGGAAACATTTGCCCACCATTTGGAAGATTATCCTTCCACTCCATTCTTTTTGGGGCAAAAAGAAAATGTGCCGTATGCAGAAGGAATCTTTGTCGGTTACCGTTATTTTGTTACCAAAGGGATTGATGTCGCCTATCCATTCGGTTACGGTTTGTCTTATACGAATTTCAGTTATCAAGCGATTAAAGGAAATCGCAGCACCTTAACCGATAATTCTTATCTCAAAGTAAGTGTTCGCGTTGCCAATATCGGTCCTTGCGCTGGAAAAGAAACCGTTCAATTATACTTGCGAAAGGTTAACCCCCAAACGCTTAGACCAAGCAAGATTTTGATTGATTTTCAAAAAGTCTTGATTCCTCAAGGAAAAATAAGTGAAGTTCAATTCAATTTTCCTTCCAGTGCTTTTGCCATTTATGATGCATACAGCCATTCGTATAAAATCGAACCGGGGGAATATGAAATTATTGCGGGGGGGCATTGTTTAGACGATGCACTCGTGTTAAAAGTAACCTATGGAACTGAGCTTCCGGAGGGAAACTACACCGAAAGTTTGGACGAATACATGACCTTGGCGGGATTGACGAAAAGGATGGGGAGTTTGCCAACGGTTCCGAAAAGGAAACGTCCCTATACCTTAAATGATAGTTTCCGCATTTTACGCAAAAATTTGCTTGGCAGGTTGTTGTTTTTGGTTATAAAGAAACAAGCTATGAAATTGTATCGTCAAAGTAAAGAAGCGTGGATGAAGAAAGTCATCAAAGCAACACTTTTGGACACCCCGCTTAGGACTTTGGCGGTTATGAGTTCTGGTTCTCTTACTTTAAAGCAAGCCGAAGGCATCGTCGATTTAATCAACTCCAAAATCAGCAGCGGAATTAAGAAGCTAAAAAATTAAAACCTTCACCCCAAAAAGGTGAAGGTTGAAATTTTTAAAATGGCATCCCCAGAGGGATTCGAACCCCCGACACACGGCTTAGAAGGCCGTTGCTCTATCCAACTGAGCTATGGAGACATGTTTACCAATACGGCTATAATATTATACTAAATTTTTAATCATTTGTAAAGCAAAACTACATAAAAAAAATTGACGAAATATGGGTAAGAACATTTTAAGGCAAATTCTACCAGGCTTGGTTTATCAATCCATTTGTCAAAAGGGCAAAAATAACGTATAATAGATATAAAGAAAAGGAAATTATTTAAGGAGTATATGATATGAAACGAATAAAGAAAACAGTAATGTGGTTAATGTTATTATGTTCATTAGTCATTATCACCGGTTGTGGTGGCTTGCGCATCAACCCCGGACCATTTGACCAATACACTGCCAGCATTTTTAAAACTTTAGTCAACGACGAAATGTCGCTTAACTTTTTATTTGAAGATCGCAGTACTTTTGGTTTGGAATATGTGGAACCATCGCTTCCGACTCCAAGCACTTCGAGCGAATTAGGAAAATTGATGATTAATCTTTATTTCGGTTCGATGAAGTATTACAATTATGAAGAGTTAAGCGATGATGAACAAATCACCTATTTACTCGTCATGGATTTATTGGATAATATCAATGCCAAAAAACCGGGAATGGATTATCTTGACAGCGATTATTTGGGTTCCTATTTAGGCTATCAAGCGCAACTGCCGCTTCTCTTAGCGGAATACCATTTCTGGAGTGTTCAAGATATCGAAAATTACTTTACCTATATGGATTTGGTTGAGGATACCTTTAAAGCCTTTGTCGATTTTGAAATCGAAAAAGCCGAAAATGGTTTTGGAATGCCGGATTTTGTTATCGATAAAGTTATCGCGCAATGCGAAACTTTCTTAAGCGATTTGGATGATCATTTCCTAATTCAAATCTTCCCAAGCCGAATTGAAAACTTGGTGTTTTTAACCGAGGAACAAAAAGAAACTTTTATTGAAATTAATGAGGAAAAAATCAAGGAATCTTTGGCAAAAGGCTATCAATATATTAAAGATAACCTTGGCAGCGTTCGCGGAAAAGCTACCAATAATTTGGGACTTGCCCATTATGAGTTGGGAAAGGAATACTATACCCTTTTGTTTAAAGACGAAACAGGTTATGATATTGCAATCGAAGATGCCATTACTTATGTCGAAAATATTATTTCCGAAAGAATTGCAAGAATGATTGAAATTTATCAAATTAATCCTGATATTGAAAGGGAAGCCGCAGAAGTTAAGTTAATGGACAGCACTCCTGAAGGTTATCTGGCTTTCTTCCAAGAAAAATTAGTCGGCCATTTTCCGGATATCCCATATTCTCCGGAAATCGAAGTAAAATACATTTCTCCTCTAATGGAAGACTTTTTCAGCCCGGCTGCTTACATGATTTCACCGATTGACAGTATGACAAGAGAATCCATTTATTTAAATAACAAAAAAGTAATTGAAAGCGAACAATTCGATAAAAACTATTTATATACCACTTTAGCCCATGAAGGTTTCCCTGGACACTTGTATCAGAATATCTATTTTAAAGGAAAAGAAACCAATCCCCTTCGCAAAATTTTGAAATCGAAGGGTTACCTTGAAGGTTGGGCAACCTATGCGCAAATGTACAGTTATCAGTTCATTGAGGGTGTTGATTCTTTATTGCTCGAATTCTTGAAACTTAATGACGAATTGAATGGAGCGTTAAACAGCCGAATTGAAATGGGAATCAATTACGAAGGTTGGGATTTCCAAGAATTGAAAGATTATTTAAAGACTTACAATCCATATATCCAAGACGAAAATGTTCAAAGAGCTTTGGAGCAACTGATTGAGGTCCCTACCAATCCTCAAGTCTATTACTTTACCTATTTCAAGTTAGCTGATTTATATGAAGAGATCAAAACCGCCCTAGGCACTGATTTTAACCCTGTTATTTTCCATCAAGCTATCCTTGATTGTGGTCCGCTTCCGCTTCGTTTTGTGGAAGAAAGAGTGCGTAAAACCTTATTGGATTAATTTTTTCAGGGTTTTATTTAGGTTGTTTATTTGTTGCTTAAAAAGCATAAATTTGGTATAATTATAAAATGACTACAACAGGAGGTAGCGATATGAACACAGCAGAACATTTATCCGAAAATCGGGTTAAATTGACCATCGAAGTTAGTAAAGAGACTTGGCAAAAAGCCCTCGATAAGGCTTTTGAAATAAAAGTAAAAGATGTCAAGGTGGATGGTTTCCGTCCCGGAAAACTTCCAAAAAGCCAATATATAAATCGTTTTGGCTATCAATCATTATATGAAGAAGCTTTGGATATTGTTTTCCAAGAAACCTATCCAAAAGCGGTTGTGGAAAACAAACTAAGAGTTGTAAGCAATCCTGATATCGATTTTGATTTTAATGCCTTAAGTCCTGAGCAAGGCTTTACCTATACCGCAGAAGTTGATTTATTCCCGGTTGTCCATTTAGGTGCCATCGAAGACCTAAAAGTTAAACCGCTTTCGAAAGAAGTCACCGAAGAAGAATTGGACAACGAAATAAAAAACCTCATTTCCTCAAAAGGCGAAAACGTCATCAAAAACGGTCCGGCGGAAAAAGGCGATATCACTGTAATCGATTTTGAAGGATTCCTTGAGGGTGTTCCTTTTGAAGGCGGAAAAGGGGAAAACTATGAACTCGAACTTGGTTCCAATACCTTCATTCCAGGCTTTGAAGACCAACTTCTGGGAATCGTAGCGGGCGAAGAACGCGAAATTAATGTTACATTCCCTGAAAACTATCACCAAGAACTAGCCGGCAAAAATGCCATGTTTAAGGTTGTGGCCCATGAAGTTAAAAATAAAGTTTACCCAGAATGGAACGACGAGGAAGTTCAAGAATTGGAAATCGAAAATGTTTCGACGGTTGCAGAACATCGGGAACATTTACGGAATGAATTGACGCAAAAAAGAGCCGAAGAATATGAAAACCATCTGACGAATGCTGTGGTGGAAGCATATACCGATTTGGCGACAGTCGACATTCCTAAGTCGATGATTCAAAACTATGTCAACCAAATGAAGAGGAATATCGAAGATCAAGCCAACCAATATAAGATTCCGCTAGAAGTATTCTTGCAATTCAACGGTTTGACGATTGACAACTACGAAAGCGAATTTGCGAAGTTTGCGGAAAAACGCATCAAACAAGATTTGGTAATGGATCAATTAATTTCCCAAGAAAAGTTTGAAGCAACTGAAGAAGAATTGGATAAATTCTATCAAACCACTGCAGAAGAAAATCACTCCGATGTCGAAACTATCAAGAAACAAATCGACGCTGAAGATGCCCGCTATCGCGTACAATTCAATAAAGCTTTGGATTTTTTAAAAGAAAAAGCGGTTTTAGTTTAATTTCAAATAATTTGCTTCATACTAATAACAATTAGTATGGAGTGTGAATTATATGTCTACCAAAAAAAACACAATACAAAGATGTTCGTTTTGTGGCAATGTTTATTCCGACGAAGATTCAACGTTTAGTGGTATTAATGCCAAAATTTGCAATGATTGTATCGACATTTATTACCATATCATGGATTTAAGCAGACCGACATATTACGTTAAAAGCAAACCTTCAAGACTAAAGTTTGTTCCGTCTTATCTTTATCGGGAATTAAACAACGTAGTGATTGGTCAGGAAAGAGCCAAAAAAGTTTTATCTGTAGCTTTATATAATCACTATAAACGGATAACTTCGAATGATGAAACCCTCGAAAAAGCCAATATATTGATGATTGGACCATCGGGTTGCGGCAAAACCTTGATTGCCAAAACCTTGGCCGAGTGTTTGGAATTACCGTTTGTAATTTGCGATGCGACCGTTTATACGGAAGCCGGTTACGTAGGCGAGGATGTCGAGAATATCTTGCTGAAGTTGTTGCAAAGGGCAAACTTTGATAAGGAAAAGGCTGAACGGGGAATTGTCTTTATCGATGAAATCGATAAATTGGCACGCAAAAGTGAAAATCCATCGATTACTCGGGATGTGTCTGGCGAAGGTGTGCAAAACTCGCTTTTAAAAATCATTGAAGGCAGTGACGTCAATGTTCCTCCTCAAGGGGGAAGAAAACATCCTTACCAGGAATATATTAAATTTGACACTTCGAAAGTATTGTTTATTTGTTCCGGTGCTTTCGTTGGTCTTAAAAAAAGCCAAAACAGTAAACCAATCGGCTTTTTAAAGACCATAAACGAAGAAAGCAAACCGATAACAAACGAACAACTGCTTAAGTACGGGATTATCCCCGAACTTTTAGGTAGACTTTCCGTTATCGTGGAATTAGATCCATTGACGGAAGCAGATTTGCGAAAGATTTTAACTAAACCCCAAAAATCCATCATTTCAGAATATCAAACGCTGTTTGCGTTGGATAATATTGATTTAAAGTTCGAAGAGGAAGCCCTCGATGCGATTGCGCATTTAGCTTATCAAGACCAAAACGGGGCTAGATCGCTTCGAAGAATTATCGAAAAAACCTTGCTTGACCCGATGTTTATATTACCCGATGAAACTAATACCAATACGTTAACGATTACTAAGCAAATGATTGAAATGAACAATAATAACACTTAAAAATAGAAGGGAGTGAGGAGATGTTCAATGAAACCAACCCTATTCGGACAGAACTTCCTGGATTGGCGGTTAGAGGAGTCGTACCTTTACCTAACAATGAAATTCGTTTGGATGTCGGGCGTGGCGATAGTTTAAAAGCTTTGAAAGCCGCCGAACAATACCAAAATTACGTTGTGTTATTGGTTCAAGAAGACCCAACGGTTGAATCGCCAACCCAAGAAGATTTAAATCCGATTGGTGTCATCGCCCGCATAACTCTCAATATGACCCTCCCGAACAATATTCGCCGGGTAAAATTGCAGGCAATCATCCGCTGCAAGATTAATTCCTATGTTTCAACGAAGCCGCACTTCATGGTAGATGTGGAATCCATGCCGTCGGTTCCGGGGAATTCGGATGAGGAATACGCCTTGGTAAATATGATTACCAATGAACTCAACAGCGACAAATTGCCTCTGAACTTCGAAAACCGGGAGGCCTTAAATATCCTTAATAAAGGAGTTAGCGGCGACCAATTAACCGATATTATTGCCTATAACCTTAACCTCGAATATCGCAGTAAGATGCGTTATTTGAACACTGCTTCGGTTATAGAACGGTTGCATTTATTATTAGAAGACATAAAGAAACAAAAATATTTCGCCGATATTGAAGTGAAAATTGATTCGGAAGTTAAAAAGAATATCAGCGAAAGTCAAAAAGAATATTATTTACGCGAAAAGATGCGCGTTATCCAAGATGAATTAGGCGAACGAGTCAAAAAAGATTCCGACGTCGAAATGCTGAGGAAGAAAATCAAAGAGGCGAAGATGCCGACTTCGATGGAAGAAAAGGCTTTAAACGAACTAAATCGTTATATAAGTATCCCATCGAATTCTGCCGAATCCGGCGTTATTCGTACTTATCTTGATTTTGTCATCAGTCTTCCTTGGAGCAAAGAATCGAGCGATTGTGAAGACATCGTGAAAGCCAAACAAGAATTGGATGCCGACCACTATGGTTTGGATAAGGTAAAGGATAGAATTTTGGAATATTTGGCGGTCAAAATCATGACCAAAAAGAATCCTCAAGCCATTCTTTGCTTGGTTGGTCCACCAGGAGTCGGAAAAACGAGTTTGGCTCGGTCAATCGCGAAAGCTTTAAATCGCCAATTTGTCAAACAAGCATTAGGCGGAGTTAAAGACGAAGCTGAAATCAGGGGACATCGCAGGACTTACCTAGGAGCCCTTCCCGGCCGCATTCTTCAAGCGATGAAAAAAGCGGGGACAATTAATCCGGTATTCTTGTTGGACGAAATCGACAAAATGAGCAGCGACTTTAGGGGGGACCCGACCAGTGCGATGTTGGAAGTGCTGGATGCGGAACAAAACCGCTACTTTAGCGATCACTATCTGGAAGAACCCTATGATTTGTCCAAAGTGTTCTTTATCTGTACCGCTAACTATTTGGGAAATATTCCTGCACCGCTTCGCGATCGCTTGGAAATCGTCGAACTATCCAGTTATACCGAGTTTGAAAAATTCGAAATTGCCCGCCATCATTTGTTGGCCAAACAACTAGCCCTCCACGGCTTGAAAGAAGCGCAATTCTCAATCACCGATCAATCCATCTATACGATTATTCAAAGCTACACCCGGGAATCCGGCGTGCGGGAACTTGAACGGTTGCTTGGAACGATAATACGCCGGGCCATAAAGAAGATTCTTATGGAAAAGACGAATCGCGTGGATGTTTCGGTTGACAATTTGGAAGAATACTTGGGTAAGCCGAAGTTTGTTCATTCCAAAGCGGATGAAGACGACCAAGTGGGAGTCGTAACCGGATTAGCCTATACGCAATTTGGGGGCGATACCCTGCAAATCGAAGTTACCCATTACAAAGGCGACGGAAAACTCGTCTTAACCGGAAAACTTGGCGATGTCATGAAAGAGTCCGCTCAAGCGGCATTAAGTTATGTCAAGACCAATTCCGATAAGTTTGGCATTGATTTCAAATTATTTAAAGAAAATGACATTCATATCCATGTCCCAGAAGGCGCAATCCCTAAGGATGGACCATCCGCGGGAGTTGCGATTGCGATTGCCATCATATCCGCTTTCAGCGGTGTTCCGGTCAACCATTTGGTCGGAATGACCGGTGAGATTACGCTCAGAGGACGTGTTCTGCCCATCGGAGGCATAAGAGAAAAGTCGATTGCGGCCCATCGGTCGGGACTAACCACGATTTTAATCCCAAAAGAAAATATGCGTGACCTTGACGAAATACCAGAAAGCGTACGGGCAAGCCTGGAAATCATCCCGGTTGCGATGATTGATGATGCGGTCGAGCATGCATTGGTTAAGAATTAAATTATTAACATATTTGCTTAAAAGGCAAATTTATGCTATAATATGTACATTGTAGAGCAGTACAAAAAACATTGGAGGTACTCATGTATTATCTAGATTATATTTTATTAGTAATATCCGTTTTGCTGATTTTGATTATTGTTATGCAAAGCTCCAAAGATGATGTTACCAAAGCATTTTCCGGTGAAAAATCAGAGCTATTTGCTAACCAAAAACAACGCGGTTTAGAAAAACGCATCAATCAATTTACCGCACTCCTTTCCGTCGCATTCTTTGTTGTGGCTTTATTGATTGCTATTCTTGAACGCTAAACCTAAAATCAGGACCAAAAAAATGGCTTTCGGGCCATTTTTTATCAATTTAATGATTATTTTTCCACAATATATAAAATACTAAAAGGAGGTGAAATGCAGTGAGAGACTTTCAAGCGATAAAAGAAGAAATACTATCCCATATTCAAAGCGAAAATTATAAAAGAAAAAACGCTTCGACTTTATATAAAGTTTTGGGATTAACCGATACCATTTCTTTTTCTCAAATGACAAGAATTTTAGCAGAACTTGAACAAGAACACTTGATTGGCCGAACCAAAAAAGGGACTTATGACTTGTTTGAACGGCTGGGGTTTGCCAAAGGTACAATTGTTATCAAAGAGTCAGGTTATGGGTTTGTCATTTGCCCAAACCATGAAGAGGACTTTTTTGTTCCTCGTGATAAGACTAAAGGCGCCATGTCCGGCGACCAGGTCATAGTGAAGGTCGATAATAGTGATCCCAAGGGCCCGTCTGGAGAAGTAGTAGAAATTTTAGAAAGAGCTTATACTTATCTGTTTGGAACAGTGGTGAAAAAAGGCAAACACTATTATGTTGAACCAGATGACTACCGGGTGACAACATCGGTTTTTATAAAGGATGTCCCAGGATGGAATCTTAAACCGGGGTTAAAAGTTAAAGTGTTCCTAACCAAATATTTTCCCGATGGACGTTTGGATGGGGAAATCGTGCAAGTGTTGGGTGATGAAGATACTCCGGGTCTTGATATTACGACGGTGGTGCTCGCAAGCGGAATTAGGACGGAATTTAATGAAGAAATTAAGGCGGAATTAAAAAGGCTTCCTCAAGAAGTGGAAGAAAAGGATTTAATAAACCGACGCGATTTACGCCATAAACCGATAGTCACCATTGACGGTGCCGATGCCAAAGATTTTGATGATGCAGTATATGCGGAAAAGTTGGAAAACGGCAATTACCTTCTTGGTGTTTATATTGCTGATGTTTCTCATTACGTTCACCCCGGTCAAGCTATTGATGTTGAAGCAGAAATCAGGCAATTCAGCGTTTATTTGCCGGATCGCGTTTATCCGATGCTTCCGGAAAAACTATCCAATCATTTATGTTCGCTTCAACCTTACAAAATGCGCTTGGTATTGGCTTGCGAAATGGAAATAACCCCTCAAGGGAAAGTCGTAAGCCATGAAATATTTGAAGGTTACATTCAAAGTATTGCCCGTTTAACCTACGACCAAGTTAACCGCTTCTTTAAGACAGAGGAAGGGATTAATAATCCAGATATAGAACAAAATCTAAAGGTGATGCGTGAATTGGCAAGAATCATAGGAGGAGCTCGCGAAGGTCGTGGTTCGCTTGATTTTAATGTCAAAGAAGCAAAAGTAATCCTTAGCAAAAACGGCACGGTTTTGGATGTTGTTTTACGTAATCGCGATGAAGCTGAGCAATTGATTGAATCGTTTATGATTCAAGCCAATGAGGTGATAGCGGAAGCGATGGAATGGAGCAAAGTCCCAATGGTCTTTCGGGTTCACGATGAACCGAAAGAAGAAAAAATTGCTCAATTCAGAGCAATTTCCCGTCTTTTGGGATATAATATTCCTGAAAAAGCACCAAAGATTCATATCAAAACTTTGCAAAAAGTTTTGGTTGATTCCGAAAAAAAACCATTTGGCATCTTCCTTCATAACTTGCTTTTGCGCAGTATGGCGAAAGCACGCTATGACAGCGTAAATATCGGACATTATGGTTTGGCAAGCAGTTGCTATACGCACTTTACTTCGCCGATTCGCCGCTATCCCGATTTACTTGTTCATCGCTTGGTTAAAAAGTATTTGTTGAACCATCAAGAAGTTCAAATTCAAGATGAGCCCATGGTTGCAAATGTCAGCAGTCTTGCTTCCCAACAAGAACGGTTGATTGAACGGGTAGAGCGAGATGTCCTTGATATGAAAAAGTGCGAATACATGGAGCAATTTATCGACCGCACTTTCACGGGTATTATATCCTCGGTAGTTCCGTGGGGATTCTATGTCGAACTTCCTAACACTATTGAAGGTTTGGTTTCCATCGATAATATGGGACCTGATTATTATATATTTAACGAAGAACGCTTGGAATGGCGGGGTCAATATAGCGGGAGACGCTATCGCATCGGCGATACCGTAAATGTGGTTTTGCTGGATGCCTCGAAAAAGAAACGACAAATCTCATTTCAAATCGAACAACCTGCAAAATAAAAAAGAAAGGAGTTCTCGAAAATGAACAATCCTCAGGTCAAAGTCATTGTCCAAAATCGCCGCGCACATCACGATTATATCATTGAAGATAGTTATGAATGTGGAATTGTTCTAAAGGGAACAGAAATCAAATCGATTCGCAGTGGCAAAGTCAATTTGCAAGACGCTTATTGCATGGTGAAAAACGGCGAAATGTTAATTTACAATATGCACATTTCTCCATATGAAAAAGGCAATATTTTTAACCATGTTCCTAACCAAACCAGGAAACTTTTGTTGCACAAAAGAGAAATAGTCCGTTTATCAAGCAAGGTACAAAAAGACGGATATACTTTGATTCCGCTTTCACTTTATCTTGTAGGAGGACTTGCCAAAATCAAGTTGGGTTTGGCAAAAGGTAAAAAACTTCATGATAAACGGGAAACCTTAAAGGAGAAAGCGATGGACCAAGAGATAAAGAAACAAATAAATCCAAAATATCAAGGATAGGAGGACCAAATGGGTAGATACGTTAAAGGCTTTTCCTTTATGGAAAACGAGAATTATCAACAAGCCTATCAAGAATTCAGCCGCATCATTTCCCAAAATAAGCGCGATTATTCGGCTTATTTTTATCGTGGCATGATTGATTTCTACTTTTTGAAGCAAAATCTTATGCAAACAAAAGCGGATTTTGAAATGGTCCTTTCCAAAAAGCCCAAGTTTGCCAAACAGTTATATGGTCCCCTTGCCATCATATCCGATATGACCAACAATCATGATGATACAATTGATTATGGGACACGAGCTTTAGCATTTGAAGAAATCTATGACCAACCTGAACTGGCTTTGGGGGTCAACTTTGCGATTTCCAGGGCTTATTTTAACCGTTCTTTAACCAGAACCGATTATTATATTGCTTTGGAACATTTAAACAAATGCATGGAACTGTCCAATGATGATTTGGTTGAATTGTACTTGTGCAAATGCGATATTTATATGGCCTTGGATGAATACCAAGAATTGTTAAATACCCTCGATAAAATGATGACCATTTTTTCAATTCAACCGATTTTTTATCTAGTTCGTGCAAGAGCTTTAACCAATATGGCTCGTTCGGAACTTGATGAAGATAAACGGATTCAGTTGTTGGAACAAGCATTGGAGTTATTTCAAATTTATTTTCAATACGAAGAAAGCGATCCCGTTGCTTATTTTTATCAAGCTGATGTATATCGTTTGTTAAACCGTTTTGATGAGGCTGTCAAGGTATATGAAGCGGTAAAAGATAAGATTACCGAAGATGAGGAAAACCAATTTCAAGACGAAACTATCGTTTCCATTATGAAAACCTTGGAAATGAGCGATAAGCCCTTGGAGGCTATTTCCTATGGCGAAAACTATATTTCTACTCAACAATCATGGCGAGTAGAATATGGTATCGCGGAACTTATTTTAAATTTCCAAGAAGAAGCTTATGAAAAGGCTATAAATTTACTTCGCCATGCTTTTTCGATTTCTCGAAAGTTGCCTGTTGCCCTCTTTTTAGTTGAAACCTATCAACGGTACTACCAATATGAACAGTGCTTAAAATGGTTGTATGAAGTAATAACCGACGATCCAAATGATGGCAGATGGTATTATTATGCGGCGGATATTGCCTCAAAACTTCGGTTTTCATACGACGAAGTTGAGGACTTTTACTTAAAGGCTCATCGTTTTGGTTATTTGGATTTAATCGGTTTATGCGATATGGTTATTCCTTTGCTTAAGAACCCTTTTTCTTGGACACCAAGATTAAAGGCCTTATCCAAAAAACTGGACCGAATGTTTGAAAAAAATCCTATTTTACCCCAAATCGAACCATACATTGCCCATAAACAATCGGTACGATCGCTTCTAGGTCTTCATGGTATGAGGATAAATCAAAAAAGATCCTTTAAATATGCCAAATACTGTGTGGATATTTATCCCGAGGATTGTTGCTTTAATACGAACTTGGGCAGAGTATATGAGTTCATAGGAGATGAGGAAAAAGCATTTGAAATCTATTTCAATACATACGGGAATATATTAAATGACAATCATTCCACTTGTCAATGCGCAGCAGGATATTTGGCTCATGCTTATTATCAAGGAATCGGAACAAAACAAGATACCGAAGCAGCAGTAAAAATCATTCAAAATGCTTATCAGGTTGAAAAAGAAGTTTCAGATAGTAGTGTTTTATACCTTTATGCATACTTTGCTTTAAAAGGATATCCGGGTTTTGACCTATATCAAGCCATCAACAATTTGGAGCATCCGTCTTCATTTCAACGTTACGAAATATCCCGCTATCAATTGTTAATCGCTCTTTATGAAAAAGTGGGACGTTCAACGCAAAACCTAAAACGGCAATTGCATCGGGCTTATTACTTTGACAGCATTCTTGCCCGAAAGTATTATCAAAAGCATCGGAATGATCCGATTTATTATCCGTTTTTCAATCACTATTAAAAAACCCCAATTCAACCAAATTGGGAGTAACCGTTAAAAACCGTTTGATCTGTTTGTTCAATACCGGTTATCAGTAAAACACTGATATTGCGCAAAAGGATGGAAACAGAAATCTGTTCCCTTTTGCTTAAGCCCTCCATTAGGATTGAGGAAAGCACAAAACTTAATAAATTGATTTCAAAAGGGGTTAAGGTTACGAGCCAGGAAGCAAGTGGTGCCCAGGGATTTATCGTTTTTTGTTCTTTTGGTGTAGTTTCATTGGCCATAATCTTTCCCCCACTATTACATTATATTATATCTGAAATACAAAAGACACAAGGAAGTGGTAGAATGAAGGTAGTTAAGAAACAAAAAGTCAGCAAAATGTGTTTGATTTGTGGTGTGGAAAATGAGCGGGGACTAAAAGCAAACTTTTATGAAATGGAAAACGGTCAGTTGGTCGCTTTGTTTAATTCCCCCAACGAATTTCAAAGTTACCCCGACCGCATGCACGGCGGAATGATTTCCGCAATCCTCGACGAAACTATTGGAAGGACCATTTGGATTCACGAACCGAATTGTTGGGGAGTGACGATTGATTTGCAAATCAAATATCGTAACCCCGTTCCCGTCAATGAACCATTGCTTGCGATAGCGGAAATGACGGAATCCAAAAGTCGCATTTTCAAAGGTTCGGGTATAATAGCTAAAAAGGATGGAACCATTTTAGCCGAAGGTAAAGGAATCTTTTACAAAATTAAACTTAATCAAATTGAGGCTGAGGGAAACGAAGGCGAAGCAGTCTTTTATGTTCCAGATGATGTAAAAGAAATTGCCATTGAACATATTATTTTTAAAAAATCTTAAGACATTTGTTTGATTTTGCTTGAAATTTAGCTCGTTTTGTGGTAAAATATTAATGATTAAAAAGAAGAAAAGTTGCGGTGATGGCGGAACTGGTAGACGCGCTACTTTGAGGGGGTAGTGTCCATCGGACGTGTGGGTTCAAATCCCATTTACCGCACCATATTGAAT
>DUPC01000039.1 GCA_012838545.1 Acholeplasmataceae bacterium | reverse complement strand
GTTTGTTACTGTTTTTCGTAATCTTTTTCACAACACATTTTTATACTTATTATACAATTTTGGGGATAATTATTCAGGATGAAAAAACTGCCGGCTTTGTCGACAGTCTAAAAGCTATAAACACAAAGGAATTTTAATTTTTTAATTCTTTTAATTAATTCATTTATGTTAGATGAGGGTAAAGTTTCTTTACTAGATTCAATTTTTGTAACATTGATTAAGAAAGTATTGAATTTATCCTCTTTTAATTGTTTTATCATTATGTTGATTTGTGCTTCGCTTGAACAATAGTTATCAATTCCAAAAAGTCTTCTAATTAAAGGTTTATATTGATGTTTGAAATAAAATTTTGGGTTTTTAAAATCCTTTCCTAATACATAAAGGTACTCAATAATGGGATTTACAAAAAAAATATCAGAAGTCTTTAAGAATTTTTTAACACCCTTCTTATTTAGTTTTCGTAAAATCTCTTCAACTCTTTGTTTTCCTTTGTCATCAAAATCAATAAAAATAAAAACATTAGAATGGATAAAAGTTCGTTTAAATTCAATTAATTTATATATAATATTGTCTACACCCTCAACGTTGATAAAAACAATATCAAAATGGGTTTGAATGCAGTTCTCATGGTTGTTTTTATTTGCAAACAAGTTTTCCAATAGTTTTTTATCTCCCATTCCTTCAACAAGGATATAAAGTTTTTCTTTAGTATTTGGTTTTCTTCTAGTTGGATTCATTAAATATATCTCCCAAGGTCGGTAAAGGTAAAGCACCATATAAACCTTTAAGATATCTAATCATTACATTTCCTCGAGCATCATTTTCTTTATTATCTTTAAAATCGTTCAAGCTATATAGATAATTTCCATCAGAATCTTTGTAAACAAACCAAATTTGATCTTTTCTAAATAAATAAACATCATCCAATAATAACAAGTCATGACTTGTTGAAATCATTTGGGCTTGGGAGTTTATATCGCTATTAAAAAAAGAAAGTAGATTTTTTGTTAAAATCGTATGCCATCCACGACTAATTTCATCAATAATTAAAATTTTATTATTTTTTAATGCATCAAGCACTTTTTTTGAAAATATTGCCATTTTTTGGGTTCCTAGCGAGTTAACTGTAATAAACGGTAAAGCATAATTTTTTCCTTTGAAATTAAAAATGGACCAAAGGCTTAGTAATTGCTTTGTTTGATCGGAAATTTGTCCGTTTTCTTCTTGAGCCATAAGGTCTTGATAAAAAGAAGGGTCAACTTGTAAATCGTTGATATATAAATCAGAATTTTTAATCATTTTAAGCAATGGATTATTATTTTTTAATTTTGAAAAATATGAAATAAAGTCCTTCAATTCATCTTCATCATAATCAGTATGGTCAGCTTTGACAAATTCAAAACGATCAAAAAAGTTTTGAAAATCCTTCACATCCTCCCCATATTTTTCGATTGGTAGCATTAAAACAAATAATCTATCATCGTAACCACCAATTAAAGAGTAAAGATTTTTAATAACAACATCAGAGAAAAATTCTTCTTTCCTATTAAAAATTATTTTTTCATTTATAAATAGAATCTCATTTATTACTTTTTTATTCTCTAGGACAAGTTCATATCTAAATAACTTTGAGTTTTCAATAAAATCGATTTTGAAAGAAATTTCTTTTGTTTCAGAAAATAAGTTTTGTTCAAAAAAAGTTTTTGTCTTTTTGTTTTTTATTAAGTTTGTCAAATATTCAATTGATTCTAAAAAACAAGATTTTCCTGCATTATTTGGTCCGTATAATATTGCAGATTTAACAACCGAATATTCTTTTCCGGACGCTCTTTGCTTGATAAGGTTGTCTAAATTTTTCTTTATACGATTGTTCGATTGCATAGTAAAATGGACTTCATCATAAAAAACTTTAAAACCTTTAACAGAAAAATTTAATAGCACCGATATCCCTCCTCCAAGTCTTTTCATTATATCACCTCCTTTAGGTTTATGCAACTTTTTTGCATAAAAATCAACATTTTTATTTATTTTTAACTTAATGGTCCATTTTATTAACAAAAAATGCATTTAAATGAATATACTAATTTTTTCTTGAGAAAGAGGTCGTTTTTTGATAGAGGGACGAATACTATTGAGAAATTGGTGTTTCAAAATAATCACCAAAGAGTTTTTGTTGAATAAATTAATATTGATTAATGTTTTGGACGGTGAAGACTATTTGCAAAAATACAAGCAAATTGCCCGAATTTTATTCATAATCTTATTTTTAAACTTAATTGTTACCTTTGGAAAAATTTTTTGGGGGTTAATGTTTAATATCAACAGTTTAACAGCTGACGGGTATCATTCGTTTACCGACAGCATTTCCAATATTATCGGTATTATCGGAATCAAATTATCATCCAAACCGGCTGATAAAAGTCATCCTTACGGTTATCAAAAATTTGAAACGATTGCAGGGTTCACTATTGGGTTTCTATTGATTTGGATGGTAATCAATATTATCAGTAAAGCAATTGAGTGGTTTATTAATCCAATTGTTTTTTCCGTTACCCCCGCAACCCTCGTAACCTTGGTATTAACAATTTTTATCAACGGATTTGTGGCTTATTACGAACACAAAATGGGACGAAAATTAAATAGCGATGTGTTGATTTCTGATTCGCACCATACCAAAAGCGATATTTTAATTTCACTTGGTGTGTTAGTTTCTTTGCTTTTAATTAAATTAGGTTTGCCACCGATAATTGATCCAATCGTGTCAATTGTTATTGCCATCTTTATTTTGTTTTCGTGTTTGGAAATTTTTAAAATGACGCTAGGTGTTTTAGTGGATAAAACCGTCGTCAACGAAGTCGATATCCAACAAATCATCGAGGCGGAACCGGAAGTTTTAAATGTTCACAAAATCAGAAGCAGAGGACGCTTGGAACATATCTATATCGACCTTCACATTATTACCGAACCGCAATTAACCGTCTTAAAAGTGCATGAATTGTCGCATCGCTTAGAGAATATCCTTCAAGAAAAATTAAACAAAAAAGTCGAATTGATTGCCCATTTTGAACCCAACGAAAGATAGTTTTTTTCCAGAATAGTAAAAACTTAAAGCTCACAAAATTTGAGCTTTTTCTTTTGGGGGAAATAAAAGTCACATTTGCATTTGCTTGCATTGAATAGGGGGGTATGGTATAATTAACATATTGAAAGGCTAATTTAAATTACCTTTTTGGTAAATACATTAGGAGGTATTTATGTTGAATTATAAAGAGGCCGCACGAAACTTCATCGAAAACGAAAAACAATTTCACTTAGGGGTAATTCCAACAGAACAGCCAAACCCGAAAACTAAAAATTTGAGTTTTGTGATTTCCAAGGATACCGCCCAAGGAATCAAGATGATTTTATCGGCTGATAGCGAGATTCCCGTTGTCGCATCTAAAGCTTTTGAAACACCTGAATTTCAACGCTTAATCGATGATATTAAGCGGGTTATTGATGAAAGAAGAACTGTGTTATTTTCAAGCGTCGGTGCATCAGGCCGTTTGGCGTTGCAACTTGATGCCGCGTGGCGTTATTTCTGGACTTCGCTTATTCAAAAACTTCCTGCCAAAAGAAAAGAATTTTTGGAAATCAGCGAATGTTCCAACAGTCTAACGACCGGGGGCGACCGCGCTTTGGTTAGATCTGTCGAAAACTTTGAAGACTATATGACCTTCGGGGCCCAACAAATCATTGATGCGAAAGTCGGACCAGGCGACGTTGTTGTGGGCTTAGCGGAATGCGGACTTTCTGCCAGCATCAACGGTTCGGTTATTGAAGCTGACAAACAAGGATGCACAACTTATTATATCTTTTGCAACCCGAAAGAAATCTTAGTCAACCACTTAGAACGTTGCCGTTTGGTATTTGAACGGGACAATATCATTAAAATCAATTGCTTCGTAGGTAATATGGCGATTGCCGGTTCAACCAGAATGCAAGTTACCACCGTGGAACTCTTAACGGTCGGTGCTGCTATTGAAGTGGCTTGCGCAAGATGGTTAAAAGAAAACTTGACGGAAGAGGAATTGGAAGTAATCGGCGTTCCTGCTTTAGACTTGCAAGAATACGCCAAAGAATTTGTTAAACTAAACGAAGCTTTATCCAGCGGAAAAGCTTTGGAAGGTTTAGCGAAAGCCGTGGAATTCGAAACCGAAACTTACAAGAAAAATGGTTTAATCACATATATAACCCATGACTATTTGCTTGACATCTTAACCGATACAACCGAACGTCAACCAACATTTACGCTTCCGCCATTCAAAAAGTTTTATGATAACGAAGCGCAAGTAAGTTGGGCTTATGCGAAAGATCCATTGTATCCGAATACTGTGGCTTGGCAACACGTTTTCCGTCGCCCAATCAAAGGATTAGACTGGACCGTGGAAGACTATAAACGTTTGAAGGCAAGCGAAGCGATTATCAATAATCCTCCGAAAGTAGCCAGCAGCGAAGTTGAACAATACAATATCGGCAATGTCGATGACCCATCAAGATACTCTCGGCGTCCGGCCCGTTTGGTTTGCGTTGACATCAACGGTTCTGCTACTCCGGAAGTCACGAAGTGGTATCATGACAATATCGCTAAATTTGACGACGGTATCGTCATTCGTTTGGGAAATATTCCAAACAATAAACTTTTGGAAAACGAAATCCATATTCCGGTGGAAGTGCCAAGAACTTGCACTGACCTTATGACGCACTTATTGGTCAAACTTGCTTTCAACATCCTAAGCACCGGAACCATGGCTAAAATGGGCCGCGTTTGGTCCAACTGGATGATTCAAGTGCTTCCAACCAACAAGAAACTTATTGACCGCAGCACCAGAATTATTTCCAACATCGCTGGTATTCCTTATGAGGAAGCTTGCGAAGAATTCTTTAAATCCTACCTTGGCCGCGATCCAAAAGAAGAATATCGCGAATCGTATGTTGTTGAAACGTTGAAACGTTTAGGTTTTGACCCAACGCAAGAAGTTAAATAACAAAATAATAATTTGGGGGTAATAAATTTTACCCCCATCAATTATAAAGGGTAGAGGCTATGGTTATGAAAAATAAGGTTATAACAGTTATTGGTTTAAGCGGACAATCGCTCTTTTTTGAACTGGACAAGCTTCCTCAAACCGGAGAAACGGTTCTTGCGGGGAAGGTTCATGAAGAGCAGGGAGGAAAGGGTTTTAACCAAGCAATTGCTTTGGCAAAACTTGGCGCAAGCGTTAATTTTATCACTTTTGTAGGTGATGACGATTATGGCAAAAAGATTTATACAAAATTGAAAAGCTACAAGGTTAACCCAACGGTTATTAAAGTTTTCAACCAAAGAACCGCGGTTGCTTCAATTCTAACCGACAGAACCGGCCAAAACACGGTTATCGTTCACCCCGGGGTATCGGAAAATATCAATGGCGATATGCTTTTGCCTTATGAAGAGATAATTGCCCAAAGCGATATCTTGCTTATGCAATTGGAATATCCGCTTTCTATTATCGAAAAGGGACTGGCTATTGCCAAAAAACATAACGTAAAAGCAATTATCAATCCTGCCCCCTTTTTAAAAACTGCTTATGAGTATTTAGAACAAGCCTTCTTGCTTACTCCCAATGAAGTTGAAGCCAAAATGCTTTTTTCTCTTTCGCCGGATGCATCAAGGGAAGAACTTAAGGAAAATATAAGGCAAAGCAATTTTCGCCAAATGGTTATTACTTTGGGAAAAGACGGTGTATTATTTTATCATAACAATGACTTCTTACATTTTCCCGCCTTACCGCTAAGGGATGAAGAAGTAATGGATACAACTGGTGCGGGCGATGCCTTTAATGCCTCTCTTGCCTATCAATTGGCTCAAAACACAGATTTTAAAAAGGCCATATCTTTCGCGACAGTTGCTTCTGGTTTAAGCGTCACCAAAAAGTATTGTTTAAATGCTTTTCCCCAAAAGAATGAAGTAGAGAAAATATTAAAGGAATACGAAAAAGAGGTTGCAAAAAAATGGAACTGAAATATACACTCATTTTTCTCAAATGCGAAGATGAAATCTTATTGATTAATCGTGAAAAACCTTCTTGGATGGGACGCTGGAATGGCCTTGGCGGCCACATTGAACCCCATGAAAGCCCTGAAGAAAGCGCTAAAAGAGAACTTTGGGAAGAAGCCGGTGTTTGGGTAAACGAAATCAAATGCTTGGCTCATGTGGGATGGATTGTAAATGATAATCCTGACACACTGGGGGGGATGTATTGTTTTTGGGCGGAAATCCCCAAAGAGTTAAAAAAACCGACTCCTGTCAAAACTATGGAAGGTATCCTCGATTGGAAAACAATTGATTGGATTATGGATGAAAAGAATTCGGGGATTGCAGGGAACATACCATACTTTTTTCCGAATATGTTAAAAGGTGAATTCAAAAAGTATTTGTGCAAATACGGACACGACTTTGACTATTTGGGCGAAATCAAAGAAGACCCTTTAAATTATTGAAAATAAAAATGGCAGTTTTCCTTTCTGCCATTTTTTCTTTTTTTCTTATGAATATGTAACAATTAAACCGCTAATAATAAACTAAAGGAAAAGGGGAAAAATGAAAAAAAGTTTTTTTCAAGCACTGAGGATTCTCTTGGCTAAGCCACCCAAGAAAAAGGAAACCAAAGAAAATGAACAACACAAAAAATACACTCAATCAAATAGCGATACCGAAAAACTTGTGCAAATGTCGGAAGAACCCGAAGTCAGTTACCTAAACAAGCCCTTATATGAAAATATTGACGATACCATTGCTTATATCAAAGCCATCCAAGGAAACTGTTTTGATTTGGTGATTCGTTCGATACATTTAGAAAATGTTTGGGGAAAGCAAAGAATTGCCATTATATATATATCCGGCATTAGCGACAAAAACATTATTGATGAATCCATTCTTCATACTATAACCAATAATTATCGAAAAATCTCGAAACCACTAAACACAAACGACAGCGTCTTTGATTTTTTCAACAATTTTATTATGACTTTGTCGTCGGTAAGAAACACCGACGAATTCGGTGAGTTAATCATTACCCTATTAAACGGAGATGCAATAATTCTAGTTGAAGGATCGCAAAAGTGTTTTTTGGTTGATTCCAAAATCAAAAACGAGCGGGCAATCGAAGCACCGAAGGCTCAGGTTTCGGTCAAAGGCGGGAATGAAGCCTTTAATGAATCGCTTTCCACCAATATTTGTTTAATAAGGCGCAGAATTCGAAATTCACATTTTCGAATCGAAAAATATATCTTAGGAAAAAAATCCAATACAAGTGTTGTTGTTATGTATATCAAAGGCGTAGCCGATGAGGGATTGGTTGAAGAGGTAAAAACGAGAATTGAAGGGATTGATGTAGAAAACATATTGGATTCGGAATATGTTTCCTTTTATCTGAGAGAAAAACAATGGACGATGTTTCAAACCATCTTCAGCACCGAACGTCCCGATTCAGTGGTAGCCAGTCTTTTCGAAGGAAGAGTGGCGATACTGGTTGACGGATCGCCGTTTGCGCTGGTTGCGCCAATGTTGTTTGTTCAGGGTCTGCAATCACTGGAAGATTATTACATGAAAGGTTATATTGCTTCGTTTGTCCGTTTCACCCGTATTGTGGCGTTTTTCTTGGGATTGTATTTACCAGCCATATATATATCGTTAATCTATTTCCATTCAGAACTATTGCCGATAAATCTGCTCTTAAGCATTGCGGGGCAACGTTATGCCATACCTTTCCCGGGTTTTTTGGAAATTCTCCTAATCATGTTTTTCTTTGATTTGTTGAGGGAATCCGGAACAAGGATGCCGACTTCGCTGGGGTCATCGCTATCCTTTTTGGGAGCGATTATCATCGGGGAATCGGCAGTTCAGGCAGGACTATTTTCATCTATTATCGTAATTGTCGTAACCATTACTGCTATTTGCTCCTTAACAATTCCCGATTATTTCCTGAACCTCACTTTAACCGTTCTAAGGTACTTTTTTTGGGGTGCAGCGGTCATCGGCGGTTTTTATGGCGTTACTCTTGCCTCGATTGCGCTGCTTACACATTTATGCAGTTTGAGAAGTTTCGGCTTCAACTATTTATCCCCTTATACACCGTTTTGCGCTTCGGGTATGCAAGATTCGGTAATAAGAACGCGAATTGATAAGATTTTTAGGCGGAAGAAAAACATATCCGCCGAATACCCTCATTAAGGAGCGCTTATGAAACATAGGAAAATATATATCTTGTTTTTGATTGGTTTTGTCTTGTTGTTTCTTTCGGGGTGTCGAAAACTCGATGTTAGCGATTATACAACGGTTATAGCGATGGGAATTGACAAATCAGAAAAAGGGGTTAAAGTTTCCGTTCAAGCGGTTAATGATTTTGTCTTGGGAAGTAAACCTTCCCAAAGCTCGCCAGTTGTGGTGTTTGCGGAAGAAGCAGCTTCGATTTATGAAGCCTTTGTGAAACTATCGAACTATTCGGTTAATAAATTATATATCTTTCACATCCAATGTTTGATAATAGGCTCGGAATTAGCTCAAGAGGGAATTGAAAAACACATTAAGTTCTTTGTCTTCCACTGGGAGACGCAACATAATTTCAATATTGTTGTGGCTCAAGACGAAAAAGCGGAAGACATCTTAAAAATGCGCTCAGTTTTGGAAAACATTCCGGCGGTGGCGGTAGAATCAAAATTGGAGAATGCGGAAAAAATTTATGGTATGGGTAAAATTACTTTTATCGATGAAATCGTTACTTATCTGTATCAGCCCAATACCTGCCTGTCTTTATCCAGCATTGCCATTGTCGGCGACAAGGAAAAAGGCAAAGACAATGAATCAACCCAAACCACCGATCCTAAAATGCGTTTAAAAGTTTCAACTATCGCCGTATTTAAAAACGATAAAATGGTTGGTTGGCTTTCGGAAGAAGAATCATTAGGCTTTAGCCATATCTTTGACAAAATCGAAATATCCGTTTTGCACATTATGCATAATAATGAAAAACTATATATAGGTGTCAAAAACACCTCCTGCAAAATTAGTTTTGCGCTTATCAATAACGAACCGACAATCACTTTAAAACACAAAATGAATGTGTCGGTTTCGGAACAATTTGGTCCAAACGAAATGGATATGCTTATGGAAAAAATCAACGAAGACGTAAAGCGTTTAATGGAAATGGCTGTTGATGTAGCACAAAACAAGTACAACGCGGATATCTTTGCTTTTTGCGAAGCAATTCATAGGGCAAACCCTAAATACTATCAAAGTATCAAAGAAAATTATGACGCAATTTTTCCGACTATCAAAGTCAAGTATCAATTTAATACCACAATTGATAGAACAAGACTTAAATAAGAGGTTTTTATGAAGGAAAAAACCCACATTTCCCGCAGTCAGTATCTGTTAATTGTTTTTATGTATGTCTTTGCCAATGACTTAATCCGTGGAATTTACGCCAAAGATTTAAAGAACAATCTTTGGTTAACGGTTATCCTTGGCGTAATCGGAGGGGTTTTGGTTTATTTTGTTTATACCATGCTTTATCGAAATGTTGTTGACAAAGATTTCGGGGATACGGTGACGCATGTTGTAGGCAAGGTTGTTTGTTATATTCTTTTTATTCTTTACTCTCTTTATTTTATTGTTTTGGTTTTCTTTAATTTGCGTGATATATATGAAGTTGTAAATATCTACTTGGTTCAGGAAGTGAAATTGCTTTGGTTTGCTTTTTTGGTTCTTTCCTTACTGTTTTACATTATCGCCAAAGGAATTGAAGTATTTTCCCGTTTAACCACAATGTTATTTTATGTTACAATTGTTATCTTTGTTTCCTTTTCCACATTAATCATCAGTTTCAACAAAATCAATGTTAATTATATCTTTCCGATTATGGAATATGGTTTCGGCCAATTGATAAAACCCGCCCTAAAAATGTCCTATGCCATACCGTTTGGCGAATTGTTTGCTTTGTTGGGTATTTATCAATATGTAAAGCAAAAAGAATACCATTATCGCTATGGGGTTTATGGATTAATAATGGCCGGTGCGGTTCTCTTGATTATCACTTTAATGAATACCGTTATTTTGGGACCGATTGCTATGACGCTCGATATTCACCCCTCCTTAAGAATCTCGAGGAGAATTGAGATAGCGGTGTTTTTGCAGCGTTTTGACATTATCGTCATCAATGTCATGATGGTTTTGATAATCATCAAATTAACTGTTTTACTTACCACAACCAAATACATGATTAGTTATGTCTTTAAGTTGAAAAAACCAAATATACCCGTAATTGTGGGATTGTTGGTGGTTTTTGGTATTTGTATTTTCGCACCTAAAAACTACATTCTTATTCTAGACTTTCGCATCAAGTACATCATCAAATATGCGAATTTAATCTTTGAAATTATAATTCCCTTTCTCTTGATTTTGCTTTCCTTCTTCCGAAGGAATCAGGCAAAGGATTTAAAAGCAAAATAAAAGACACCTTGGTTACTTTAAAAGCTAAAGTAATGAGGTGTCTTTTTTAAATTAAAGGGGGTAAATTACTTAACGGATTTCGCGTAATCTTGAAGGAAACGTTCAATCCCGATGTCGGTTAATGGATGGTTGAACATTTCCATGAGGGTTTTATAAGGAACAGTGGCAATATCCGCACCGATTTTGGCGCAGTTTAATACGTGTAGCGGTGAACGGATGCTGGCGCAGATAATTTCGGTTTTAATTTCGTAATTGGTAAAAATTTGTTTAATGTCCTCAATCAAAATGAGGCTTTCCTGACTGATGTCGTCAAGTCTGCCAAGGAACGGTGAAACATAAGTTGCACCGGCTTTTGCGGCTAGGAGTGCTTGGTTGGCGGAAAAGATCAACGTTACATTGGTACGAATGCCTTCTTTGGACAGTTGTTTGGTTGCTTTTAAGCCCTCTTTTGTCATTGGAACTTTAATAACGATTTTTTTGCTGATTTTCATTAATTCGCGAGCTTCTCTAATCATCCCTTCTGCATCCATGCTAATAACTTCACCGGAGATGCAGTCGTCAACTATTTCGCTGATTTCTTTTAAGGTGGTGACTAAGTCTCTTCCGCTTTTCATAATCAATGTTGGGTTGGTGGTAACGCCATCGATAATCCCCAAATCCCATGCTTGTCTTATCTCGTCAACGTTCGCCGTATCAATAAAGATTTTCATATTTATCCTCCTATTAATAACTATCAATAATGTTAACATAATTGAGCGGTTTATACAAGATATTTGTTAATTAAAAAATGTAAAATTTTCTTAAGATTGAAAATTCGTTCGTCAAAAAATGGAGTGTTTTTACAAAACAGTTAAGCGAAAATTTCCTAAATAATATTGTATATCGGAGTGTATTTCCAATAATTGTTAGAAAAACTTACGGAAAATTAACGTAATCTTTACACTGCTGTATTGAATTAAAAGGGGCGTTATAGTATAATGCTAATATAAAACGCTTTCACAATTAGCAAAGGAGAATAGTATGAAAACAATTGTAATTGGTGTTATTGGTGCCGACGTGCATGCGGTGGGCAACAAGATTATTGAATACACCTTAAAAAACACAGGATACAATGTTGTAAACGTAGGTGTGTTATCTTCACAAGAAGATTTCATCAATGCTGCAATCGAAACGAATGCCGACATGATTTTAGTATCATCCCTTTACGGTCACGGCGAAATTGATTGCAGAGGCATGCGGGAAAAATGCATCGAAGCCGGAATCGGCGATATTATTTTGTATGTGGGGGGCAATATCGTTGTCGGAAAACAAGACTTCAAAGAAGTCGAACATAGATTCCTGAAGATGGGCTTTAACCGCGTATATCCACCAGGAACACCAATTGATAAAGCATTAGACGACATCGCCCATGATTTAGGTGAGTAATATGCACTATTATCTGTTAATCGACTTTGGGTCAACATATACCAAATTAACCGCAGTCGATAAAGAAAAAGGCGATATCATCGCCACCGCAAACTCCTTCACCACGGTTGCTACCGACATCACGGTAGGTTACAAAAAAGCTTTGGAAAAACTTCATCAAAAAATAGGCAGAACAATCGAGTTTGACAAAAAAATCGCTTGTTCATCCGCTGCCGGAGGTCTCAAGATGGCTGCTATCGGCCTCGTTGAAGAACTAACCGTCGAAGCCGCAAAACGCGTTTGCCTTGGTGCCGGAGCCAAAGTTGATTTGGTTTTCTCTCATTATTGCACCCCGAAAGAACTACAAGCGATTATTGACAAAAAAATTGATATTGTACTTTTGGCAGGGGGAACCGACGGCGGAAACTCTGACTGCGTGCTTCACAACGCCAAAGTTTTAGGCGAAATCGGCGTTAAGATTCCCGTGATTTACGCAGGGAACAAAAGTTGCCAAGACCAAATCGAAGAAATCTTTCAAAAATATCAAATTGAAGGTTACATTTGCGAAAATGTTATGCCTAGGCTCAATGTATTAAACATTAACAGCGCCAAAGAAAAGATTAAAGAAATATTCTTAAAACGGATAATTCTTGCCAAAGGCATAAAGAAAATCGAAACCGAAATTGACAAAGTAGTTCAACCGACGCCGGATGCGGTGCTTCAGGCATCCCAACTTTTAGCCAAAGGTTATTTAGATGAACCCGGTTTAGGCGAAATCGTAGTACTCGATATTGGCGGAGCTACTACCGATGTTTATTCGATTTCCAATCCCAACACTTCAAAAAGCAATGTAATCGTTAAAGGTCTTGAAGAACCGTTTGCCAAACGCACCGTTGAAGGCGATCTGGGTATGCGTTATTCCGCATTGGGCATCTTAAGCGTCTTAAGCAAAGAAGAACAAGAACGAATCAACAAGACTTTTGCTATCGACATCGCCAAAGAATGCGAGTACCACCACGAACATGTAGAGGATTTGCCGAAAACCGAAACCGAAGAAATAATCGAAAAAGTTTTAGCTGGGGTTTGCGCGGACAAGGCGATGCAGCGGCATTGCGGAAAAATGGAAGAAGTATATACACCGCTCGGTATGATGTATTATCAAACCGGAAAAGACTTAAGCGATATTACTTATATCATCGGTACCGGGGCAGTTGTTATCAACTCCGCTGACCCTGGTTATATTTTAACCAAAATGACGAATCATGAACTCAATCGGATGGAACTTCGTCCCTTGCATCCGGAGTATTTAATCGACCAGGATTATATCCTTGCCTCAATGGGACTATTGGCACAAGAAGATCCGCTTCTTGCCTTGCAAATCATGAAAAAAAGAATGAGAAAGATTTAGAAGGACTTTGATATATATGGCTAAAAATGAAAAATTATCAATCGATGCGTTTTTTGCGGAACGTAAGGAGGTGCTTGCCAGTTACAAAACCGGCCAAGATCCTCAACTAAATTTACTTGAAGCAGTGAAATATTTAAAAACCATTCCCGCTCATAAGAATTTTGCTTTAAAGCTTGCTGAGGCCAAAAAACAAGGGCGCACCCTTGTTCAACCGCGGGCTGGTGTACCGGTCTTAAGTTCGCATATCGAATTGTTGCAATATTTAGAAGCAAGTGGAGCGGATTTTGTTCCATCAACCATTGACAGTTACACTAGACAAAACCGTTACAATGAAGCAGAACGCGGCATCAAAGAAAGCGAAGAATTGGGACGCGCATTGCTCAACGGCTTTCCGGCGGTAAACCACGGTGTAGAGAAATGCAAACAAGTTCAAGAGGCTGTTAATGTTCCAATCCAAGCCCGTCATGGTACCCCGGATGCCCGGTTGCTTGCAGAAATAATTCATGCAGCGGGTTGGACCTCCAATGAAGGCGGAGCGATTTCTTACAATATTCCTTATGCCAAGGATGTTTCGATTGAAGCGACAATCAAATACTGGCAATATTGCGACCGTTTGGTCGGTTACTATGAAGAACACGGTGTTTCCATCAACCGCGAACCGTTTGGACCGTTAACCGGAACGCTTGTACCGCCATCGATTTCTAATACAGTTGGTATTATCGAAGCATTGCTTGCGGCTGAACAAGGCGTAAAAAACATTACCGTGGGTTACGGTATGGGCGGAAATGTTGTACAAGATGTTGCGGCTGTAAGAGCCTTGCAAGAACAAACCGAAGAATACTTGCACAAGTTCGGTTATAACGATTGCGTTGTGACCACCGTATTCCACCAGTGGATGGGCGGATTCCCTCAGGATGAAGCGGAAGCAATGGGGTTAATTTCATTAAGTTCCACGGTTGCCGCCCTTTCGAAAGCAACCAAAATGATCACCAAAACCCCTCACGAATCAATTGGCGTCCCAACCAAAGAAGCGAACGCTATGGGTATCAAAGCTTCCAAATTTGTTGTAACATTATTGCAGGACCAAGAAATGCCTGAGAGTCCAAAACTTTTGGCCGAAATCGCTCAAATCAAAAAAGAAGTTGATTGCTTAATGGATTGCATCTTAAAAGCCGGCGAAGGCGACTTGGCCCAAGGTGTCGTCAAAGCATTCGCCCAAGGCTTAATTGATGTGCCGTTTGCCCCAAGCAAATACAATGCGGGGTTGGTGTTGCCTGCTCGCGACAATGAAGGAAATATTAGAATATTGGAATTCGGAAATCTCGGCTTCACCGAAGACATCAAAGAATTCCATTGGAAAAAGATTGCTGAGCGTGCCGCTTATGAAAATCGTCCAATATCATTCCAGTTAACGATTGACGACGTATATGCCGTCAGCAACGGTCATCTCATCGGACGGCCTAACAATAACAAAAATAATCCAAATAGAAGGAAGTAATATATATGAAAATAAAAAACGTCATATTATCGAAATCATATACTGGCTTTTATTTTGATGACCAATTGGCCATAAAAAAAGGCGCCAAAAACGACGGTTTTATCTATCAGGGCGAACCCAAAACACCGGGGTTTAAAAGCATCCGCCAAACTGGAGAAGCCATTTCTGTGCAAATTGTTTTGGAAAACGACGTAACCGGTATCGGAGATTGCGCAGCTGTCCAATACTCGGGAGCTGGTGGAAGAGACCCGCTCTTCTTAGCGGATGAATTCATACCGTTTATCGAACAAAAAATCGTGCCGATGTTAATCGGAGAAGAAATCGATAGTTTCAGAACCTTAGCCGAAAAATACGATGCTTTAACGATTGACGGAAAACGTCTCCACACAGCGATACGTTACGGTTTAACCCAAGCATTCCTAAATGCTTGTGCAAATTACCATCATTTAACGATGGCCGAAGTTATCCGAAAAGAATACGGGATAACCGAAAAAGAATATAAACCGATTCCTGTCTTTACCCAAAGCGGGGATGACAGATATATAAATGCGGATAAGATGATTATCAAAGAAGCCGATGTGCTTCCTCATGCCTTGATTAACAATGTCGAAACCAAACTAGGCCAAAACGGCGAATTGTTGCTTGAATACGTTGAGTGGTTAAGAAACCGAATCCTTACTCATCGCAAGAACGAAACCTATAATCCAATCCTTCATATTGATGTATATGGAACAATCGGCATTGCTTTTGGTAATGATGTCGAAAAAATGGTTAACTATTTGAGGGAATTGGAACAGGTTGCAAAACCGTTTAAATTGCGCATCGAAGGTCCGGTTGACACCGGAGACCGCGAAGGAACCATGAAATATTTACAAGCCTTAACCTTAAAACTAAATGCTTTTAACAGCACTTTGGAAATTGTAGCCGATGAATGGTGTAATACTTTGGAAGATATTAAGTATTTTGCGGAAAACGGTGCCGGACATATGTTGCAAATCAAAACCCCTGATTTAGGCGGGGTAAATAATGTAGCGGAAGCAATTATATATTGCAATCAAATGGGCGTCGGCAGTTACTGCGGCGGCACATGCAACGAAACTAATATCTCCAGCGAAGTTACAACCAATATTGCCATTGCTTGCCAAGCCACACAATGTTTGGCAAAACCCGGAATGGGTGTTGATGAAGGTTTCATGATTGTTAAAAATGCTATGAATCGTGTTATTGCGCTTGCCAATAGCAGAAAATAAATAACGAATAAAGGAGGTTTCGGTATGAAAATTGGAATAGCCGGAACACTTGAATCGAACGACACGATGATTACGGTCAAAGAAAGTGATTCGTTAATTATCAAAGTTAAAAGCATTGTCGATGAATTCTTTCATGATTCAATTGTGAAAACAATTGAAGATACTTTAAAAGAGTTAAACATTAGTAAAATAAAAGTCATTTGCGAGGATAAGGGCGCCCTCGATTATACCATCAAAGCGCGGTTAATTACCGCTATCCAAAGAATGGAGAAAAGCCTATGAGAAGAAGTTTGTTGTTTATACCGGGAAATAATCCCGCCATGCTTCAAAATGCTGATTGTTTCGAAAGCGACGCGGTAATTATCGATTTGGAGGATGCGGTGCATGTAAACGAAAAAGACAATGCCAGGAACCTCGTTCATTGCTATTTGGAAAGTTTAACCGAAGTTCCGATGGAGATAGTTATTCGCATCAATGCGCCGGATACCCCATACTACGAAGATGATTTAGAACAAGTGGTTTCCGAAAAGATTGATGCCATAATGTTGCCAAAAGCCAGTCCCGCATCTTGTTTCTTGATTGACCAAGTCTTGACAATCATTGAAAATGATAAAAAGATGAATAAAAAAATCGGCATTATTCCCATCATAGAAACCGCCACGGGCGTTCTTCAAATGGGTGAAATTGCCAAGATGCCGAGGATTAACGGAATTCTTTTAGGCGCAGAAGACCTTTCGGTTGACATGGAGGTAGAAAGAACCAAAAAGGGTACGGAAATTTGGTATCCAAGAGCAAAACTAGCCTATACTTGCAAAGCCTTAAAAATCGATGCCATCGATACACCTTTTACCGATACTTCCGATAACGAGGGTTTAAAAGAAGATGCTTTAAAAGCCAAGGAATTAGGGTTAAATGCCAAAGCCGCAATCCACCCTAACCAAATCGATATTATCAACCAAGTATTTTCGCCAAGCGAAAAACAAATCATATGGGCTAAACGCATTTTAAAAGCAACTGAAGAAGCACAAGCGAAAAACTTAGGCGTCTTCAGTCTCGATGGCAAAATGGTTGATAAACCAATTATCGAACGTGCTCAAAAGATTATCAAAATGGCCCAAAAATACCGTTTGGATTAGGTGATAAAGATGTCAAGATTCAATCCAGAGCTTTTGCCTGCTTCTTTTGTCCCTTTTGCTTCCAGTTCTGCTTTTACAAAAAAGGAAAGAACATTAATTCCCGAAAAGGAAAAGTCGGAAAATGTTGTTTACTTACACAGTATTCCATCGCTATTTGATGAATTAAAAATTACCGACGGAATGACTTTATCGTTCCACCATCACTTGCGTAACGGCGATTATGTCTTTAACATGGTGATGGAAGAAATAAAACGAAGAAACTTAAAAAATATACATCTAGCGCCAAGTGCGATCTTTCCCAATAACCAAGGGTTATCCGAATTGATTGAGAACAGCAATGTTACCAATATAACCACAAATTATTTAAACGGTCCGGTAGCCGAAACCATCGGTCAAGGCAAAATGCAAGGACTGTTAATCATGGATACCCATGGTGGCAGAGCCCGTGCCATTGAAAGTGGGGATTTAAAAATCGATGTTGCCATCCTTTCCACTCCGGCAGTAGACCATTTGGGTAACGGTAACGGAATCGAAGGACCAAGCGCCTGTGGTTCTTTGGGTTATGCGATAAGCGATTTGAAATATGCTAAAAAGGTAGTATTGGTAACCGATTATGTAATTGATTCTTTGAAAAGAGTAGACTTCCCTAATGAATATGTCGACTATGTCGTGAAACTCGATAAAATCGGCGACCCCAAAGGGATTGTTTCCGGAACCACCAAGATTACCAAAGATCCGATAGGTTTAAAAATCGCCCGTAATACCGTTAAACTTTTAGATGAACTGGGATTCATCAAAGAGGGTTTATCGATGCAAACCGGTGCGGGAGGAACAAGTTTAGCTGTAGCACAATATGTCAAAGAAAAAATGCAGGAAAAACAAATCAAAGGTTCCTTTGCTTCCGGAGGTATTACCGGTTACATCGTCGATATGTTGAAGGAAGGATTGTTTGAAAAATTATACGATGTTCAATGCTTTGATTTACAAGCAGTCAAATCCATCAAAACCAACCCTTCCCATATTCCAATGTCCGCTTCGGTTTATGCAAATCCTTTTGACCCAAAAGTCATCGTTGACAAATTGGATTTTGTCATTTTGGGTGCAACTGAAATCGATACAAACTTTAACGTCAATGTCACAACCGATTCTAAAGGTTTGATAATTGGGGGAAGCGGCGGCCATTCTGACACCGCCTTCGGCGCAAAAGTCACTATTATTACATCATCTCTTATCAAATCACGTCTTCCAATCATTAAAGATAAAGTTACGATAATCACCACTCCGGGAGAAGACGTCGATATTTTGGTTACGGAACGTGGCATTGCCATCAACCCCAAAAGAACCGATTTGCTACAAAAATTAACTAATTCTAAACTCAAGATTGTTCCGATTGAAAAATTGTTGGAAACAAGTCACAAAATCACGGGGGAACCGAATCGCATTGAACTAAAGAATAAAGTGATTGGTTTGGTACGCTATCGCGATGGAGCGATTATCGATTTGCTTTATCAATACAAATAAAAAGAAGGTGACAGTTTGATTAAACAAGCCATCGACCAAAGTGAATTTTCCAAAATCAAAGCATTGCTTGCTGAGCACGGGTTAACTTTAGAACCCAATTTAACCGAAACATTATATATCGAAGAAAACGATGAGATTGTGGCAACCATATCGCGTGAACAAAATATTTTGAAATGCCTTGCGGTGGATGAAAGATTTCAAAGCGAAAACTATGCCTCAAAACTTGTCACCGAAATGATAAATTCCTTATCAAGCAATCACATCTATCACTATCGCGTTTTTACCCCAAGAAAAAACATTAAATTGTTTGAAAACATGAACTTTCGACTCCTGGTTTCCACTGCCAATGTGGCGATTTTGGAAGGAGGACATCCTTCAATTGAAGACGAAATTGAAAAGATGAAAGTGCAAATCAAGTATAAACTGGGGATTAACCCTAAGGATTACAACATCGGCTGCATGGTTGTCAATTGCAATCCGATTACGCTTGGCCACTTGCAGTTGATTGAAAGTTCGGCTAAAAACCATGATTATTTTATTCTCTTTGTTGTAGAAGAAGATTATTCGCTCTTTACATTCCCGGAACGCTTTTCCATGGTTTATTTGGCGGTATCGCATTTGGGAAATGTCATTGTTTTACCATCAACGAAATATATGGTATCCGCTCTTACTTTCCCAACCTATTTTTTAAAAACCAAAGAAGAAAGAAACAAAGAATATACGATGTTGGACGCTTTGCTTTTTAAAAACTATTTTATGAAACACTTGAACATCAGCCACCGGTATTTGGGAACCGAAACCGATTCCGTGATGGTAGATTATAACAATGCTTTAAAAGAAGTATTGCCAGACCAATTAACCATCATGCCGAGGTTCGAAAAAAACGGAAAACCGATTAGCGCCACAACCGTTCGGAAACTAATCATGGAAAACAAAATTGAAGAAGCTTTGGAGTTGGTGCCAAGAAGCATTGCTTCCATCCTAAAACCGCTTGCGAAACAAAAATATGAAGCAAACTAATTTAATTTTGGAAGACCGGGAAAAGCGAATCGATTACATTAAAACAATCATCGATAAAGGGTTTGGGGCTATTACCTTAAGAGCCAATATCCCGGGAAGCGAAAAACGCATCCCCGTAGCTTATCTTTTGGTTCAATACTATGGCGCAATTTTGAACCGCTTGTTAAGTAGGAAACCTTTAATTATCGATGGATTCGATGGACCTACATATATCTATCAGGTAGATGCTGAACAAGACTATAAACCTCAGATGATGGAAATTGAAGAAGCAACTCCGCTTGGCAGATTTATCGATATCGATGTTTACCAAAACTCCTACTTCAGCAAAACCAGAAAATTGTTAAGAAAATGTTATTTGTGCGATAATCCCGCTTTTGTTTGCAATAAAAAGCAAACGCACCCTTATGGGGAATTGATTAATGTAATTGAAGAAAATGTTTATTCCGAAATTCAAAAAAACATAACCAACATGGTTAAAACAAGCATGATGCTTGAGTTAGACATTCATCCAAAATTTGGCTTGGTTACCCCCTATAGCCAAGGAAGCCATCCCGACATGGATTACAACTTAATGATTAAAGCGCAAGCGGCAATAATGCCTTATCTGGTCGAAATGTTCTTTAAAGGGTTAAAGGGAAACGATGTAATTAAACTCTTTAAAGAATGCCGGGAAATTGGAAAACTGGCGGAAGAATCCATGTTAAAGGTAACCGGAAACATCAATGCCTACAAAGGATTAATCTTTTCGCTGGGTTTGACTCTAGCATCCAGCGGTTATGTAATTAGCCGCCATCTATCTTTTTCCTCGGTCTTCTCCACTATAAAAGCCATGACGGTTGATTTAATGCAAGAACTCTCAACACCCCCCGAGTCTTTTGGCGTTCTTGCTTATCAACGTTATGGTCTTGGTGGTGCAAGATATGAAGCTGCTCAAGGGTATTTGCTTGTTCAAAACAACCTCGCATCTCAAGAAATATCCTTTGAGCCCGCTTCACTAACAATGTTGTTGATTAAAATTATCCGCGATTGCCAAGACACTGTTTTATTGAAACGTGCAGGTTCCATGGAAAGATACCAGTATTTTAAGCAATTGGTTACATCAATCAAAGAATACGATCTCGAAAAAATAACCGAAGTTACCAACTTCTGCATTGAAAACAACATTAGCTTTGGGGGGAGTGCTGACCTATTAATTGTAACAATTTTCCTAAAATTGTTAAAACAAACCTTTTATCTACATTAAAAAATAATTGTAAAGGAGTAAGACATGAATTTAAGCTTTAAGAAAAGTAAACTATTCTTTATCATTTTGCTTCTGTTGCTTGCTTTTACCGTTGTTAGCTGCGGAAAAGACAAAGATGACCATGAAGACAAAGATTCAGATTTCACCGATTTAAGCGTTCGCGATGTAATTTCTTCTAACGGTGTCGTTTCCGCTGCCAGTCCTTATGCGGCCAAAGCGGGTCTGGATGTCCTAAAAGCCGGCGGAAATGCTTTTGATGCGGCGGTGGCTGTATCATTTGCTTTAGGTGTTGTTGAACCTAATGCTTCCGGTATCGGAGGAGGAGGAATCTTGGTGGCTTATGAAGCCAAGACCGGACAGTTTATTTCCTATAACTTCCGTGAATTTGTGCCATCTGCAGGCGAAGCTAGCGCTTTCCCGAATAGGGATGCGGATGTCGATGATGGAATCAAAGCGAGTGGTGTTCCAACCCAGGTTACGGGTTTGTTGCGAGTTTTGGAAAACCATGGAAATTTGACCCGTCAAACCGTTATGGCCCCTGCCATCAAATACGCTAAAGAAGGTTTCCCTGTTACCCCAGAACTTGCGAATGCAATTAGCGAAAACTTCAACAAAGTAATGCGTTCGAAAGAAGAAACCAAGAATGTGTTTGCGGATATGGGTATTACTCCGCTTCAAGAAGGTGATCTTCTTGTTCAAGAAAACTATAGCAAAGCTTTGGAATTGATTGCCCAACAAGGCGCCCCTGCTTTCTATACAGGGGAAATTGCGGATGCGATTGTTGCTCTTCAAGAAGAAAAGGGCGGATTAATTACACATAACGATTTGCTATATGCCATGAATAATTATCCGATTATCGAAACCCCGATCCAAGGTAATTATCGCGGTTATGACATTGCAACCGTAACCTCTCCATCTTCGGGCGGTATGATTCTCCTTGAAGCTCTCAATATGCTTGAAGTATATGGCGAAATCAGCGGAATGGAACGCAACAGTGCCGAACTGCTTCATGTCTTGGCGGTTGCCCAACAGCTTGCTTATGGCGACAAACGCAAATACATCGCCGACACCAAATTTATCGATGTTCCGATTGCGGGTATCATTAGCAAACAATATGCAGCGGAAAGATGGGAAAAGTTTAACCCAAGCAAAGCATATTTAGGCCGCAACCAAGGCGAAAACGACTACGGAAACCCTTGGCCATATAACACAACTCCTAAAACCGTAAACTTCGAACCAGTCGATTATGACGAACATTACAGTACCACCACCTTCTCCGTAGTTGATAAAGAGGGCAATATCGTTTCAGTAACGCAAACTATCAACTATTTCTTCGGTAACGGTTTGGTTGTTCCTGGTTTTGGCTTCTTTATGAATAACCAATTAAGCGGTTTTTCATTCAGCAGTTCGAGCGCATCTTATATTGAACCGCTCAAACAACCGGTTAGCCATATTATGCCAACCATCGTTATGAAAGACGGTAATCCATATGCTACACTTGGTTCTCCGGGAAGCATGAGAATACCGGCAGCGGTACTCCAAGTACTCATAAATATGATTGACTTTGGCATGAACATTCAAGAAGCAATTGAATATCCGAGAATTTACTGCTATGCAGTGGGAAGCGACGAAACATTCACTAACAAAAAAGATCTTTATCTTGAACAAGCATTTGACGATGATGCCAGAAATGGCTTAAGCGCCCTTGGTTATAATCTTATTTTCCAAGGCAGCGGCGATATTGATTTATACTTTGGAGGTGTTCAAGGCGTTCGGTTCATTGAAGGAAACAAAATGCATGGTGGCGCCGATCCACGCCGTGACGGTAAAGCTTTAGGATACTAGAAAGAGGATATAATGCTTTGGCAAATTGAACTATTATACTTCGTAGTAATGATCGGAGTTTTCGTCCTATTACTACTCAAATTCAAAATGCGGGCAGGTCTAGCCTTAATGGTATCATCCATTGTTGGCGCAGTCCTCTCCGCAATCATCTCAAAAACCGACTTATCTATTCATCATTTTGTGGAAGGCGGATTTGCCTACTTTGACACAATTTTAGTCATCACCACCGCAATGATTTTTATCGGGGGTCTTGAAGAAAGCGGTGCGCTTGATTACCTCAGTGCCGCGCTCATTAAAATCTTTTATCGTTCTCCAACAATTCTTTTGGTATGTCTGATGTTTATTATCATGTTCCCTGGCATGATAACGGGTTCGTCCCTTTCTTGCATCGTTACATCGGGTGCCTTGGTTGCCCCGATTATGATTAAAATCGGCATACCAAGAGCCAAAGTCGGTGCCATCATCGCCTTTGGCGCCATCCTTGGGATGGTTGCTCCCCCGATTAATATTCCGGTAATGTTGATTTGCGACGTGGTAGATATTCCTTTCACCGGTTTTACGCTACCGCTTTTAGCCCTAACAATCCCTCTGGCAATTTTCATTGTCTTATTCTTGGGACGCAAGCACATTACTAAAATTGATTTAGATTCTTTAAAAGATTTAATACATTTTGATTACTTAGACAAATATTCGGAGTTGATTTATCTTCCGATAATTGTCTTAGTTGCGTTAATCATTCTTCAAAGTGTTTTCCCATTGGTTTTTGGAAGTTTGGGAATGCCGCTTATCTTTGTCATTGCCACAGCTTTTACGCCTTGGTTTGGCAAAAAATTCAACATTATTAAAACAATTAAAAACGGCGTTATTAAAGCTTTCCCGGCCATGGCTTTACTAATTGGTGTTGGCATGTTTATCCAAATCATTACTTTAAACGGTGTGAGAGGATACTTTGTAATTAACGCTTTAACTCTGCCAAACATCTTCCAATACATCAGCATGGCGATAAGCTTGCCTATCTTTGGCGGCATTTCGGCTTTTGGATCATCCTCGATTTTGGGTGGACCGTTTGTTATGGCACTGCTTGCTTACAACGAGATTATTGTAGCCTCCAGTTTATCGTTGCTTGCTTCGCTTGGGGAGTTCTTACCCCCAACCGCAATGTCCGCTACCCTCAGCGCCAAAATAGTGGACGAAGAAAAATACACAACAATTACGAAAAATGCGTTTATACCGCTTTTGGTTTCGATAGGTTATGCAATGATCTTTATCGTCGTGGTTGCGCAGATTTGGCCATAGGAGGTATATATGTTTTACACAATCTTGACAGTAATATATATCCTAATGCTTGTGGTTATAACCGTGATGGTTGTCTGGCATATGTTTGAAACAGAAAGTTTCACCGATAAACTAATTGGCGCGTTAATGTTGGTATTCCTAATTCTTAGGATATTCTTAATTAAATAGGAGGATGAAGAACATGCAATTAAGTAAAAAACAAAAAGGAATTCTTTATTCCTCTTGCTTTATCATATTGGCTTTAATTCTAACTTTTTGGAGTGGCAAAAACTTTTATGATTTTGCCCACTATGAAACCGAATTTGCGATTCGGGAAGACGTGGTAACACGGATTGAAAAATTCAGCAAATATTCTCCTCGTTTGAAAGGCACAGTCGGCGATAGCGATATATATGTCATAGAGGGTGCTGAACCTGGTCCGAGTGTTCTTATCATTGGCGGAACCCACCCCAATGAACCGGCGGGACAGTTAAGCTCAACCCTCCTGTTGGAAAACTTAACGGTGGAACGCGGAACTGTATTTATCATAACCGAAGCCAATCGAAGCGCTTATACCCATTCTCACCCCCAAGAAGCTTCAATTCAATACTTCGGAATTGAAACACCTTACGGTGTAAGAACCTTCAAGTTCGGTTCCCGGGCAACCAACACCAATCAACAATGGCCTAATCCCGATGTCTATGTCCATCGGACTTCCGGCCAAAAGTTATCCAGCGTCGATACGAGAAACCTAAACCGCTCTTATCCGGGAAGCGAAAACGGTACTTATACCGAACGGGTAGCTTATGCGATTACCGAATGCATCAGACAAAACAATATTACCATTACAATCGATTTGCATGAAGCTTCCCCCGAATATCAAACCATTAACACAATTGTTTCCCACAACCGGAAAGAAGCTCTTAAAATCGCCGCCCAAACTACGCTGATGATGGAATTGAACGATGTCGACATCCGTTATGAAGAGTCCCCCCAAAACTTGCACGGATTGACGCATCGCGAACTGGGCGATTATACCGATACTTTGGCGTTTTTATTGGAAACTTCCAATGCTTCCCAAGGTAAAATCCGCGGAGCTTTCACGGAAGAATTGGTATTAAACGGAAGCGACAAATTCTACGATAAAGCGCTGGAAAAAGGAATCGGAAAAATCCTTTACGCCCCTCCGGTTAGTCTCGACGAACGGGTTGCCCGTCATGTATATACGATTTATGAAATTATTCAAGCTTATAACAAGTACTACGGAACTGAACAACTTGGAGAATTAAAGGTAAACGGATTCCCTGGTTATCAAGATGTTTTAACTAATGGCATTGGCCATTACTTAAAAGAAATAAAAAAATAAAAGGAGATAGATTATGAAAAAATTATGGTTATTATTAGGCGTTATTGTCTTAAGCTTTGCTTTAGTAAGCTGTGGCGGCGATGATGGTCCAACCCCACCAGATGAAAAAAAGGTTGATTTGGAACTTGCGGAAACTTTTATATCGCTTGCCAAAGACAAAGAAATATATCTAACTACTGTCGGCCAAGCCGATATCGACATCGTGCAAAACATTTTGGAAACTGCGACTGAACTCATTGAAGACGAAGACTTCGTTCGCGACCATATGTTAACAGCTAATGAAGTAAACAATGGTTCGATAGTCTTCATGGTTACCGGAACATCGGGTAAAGGTTTGGGAGCTGCTTCCACCGATGTGGGAGCAGAAACCAACCGGGCAAAAGCATTTGCCGATAAAGCTAAAGCGGGAGATATTACGCTAATCGTGCTTCATGTCGGCGGCGAAGCCCGCAGAGGTTCGATGAGCGACCCGGTATTGAATGCTGCTTGCCCAGGCGCAGACTTGATGCTTGTGGTTGAAGACGGGGATAAAGACAACTTATTCACTAACTTCAACAAAAACGAGGGCATTCCATTATATTTGTTCTCCAAAGCAACTAAAATGGTTCCTGCTTTTGCTAAACTATTCGAGTAAGATGACACCTTATGACAAAAAAAGGTTTCTTTACAAGGTTTTGCCTATTATTTAGCATTGTCATCTTTGCTTCGACCTTAGTGGCATGTAAAGATCAACCAGACCCTAACCACGAAAACAAAGTAGATAAATCAAGTCAAAAAATCTTAACCGGTACCATTTACGAAACCGAAGTATATTACTTTAAAAGCAACTTGCCGGGACCAAAAGTAGCGATTGTGGGCGGAATCCACGGCGATGAAATCGCGGGTTGGATGGTAGCTGAAGCCTTAGTGGAACGAGACGACTTTAAAGGTGAAGTCATGGTCATTCCCCGGGCAAATATCCTTGCAACCGAACTTGAACAACGTTATCCCGGAAGCACCAATAAAGGTTATTACAATAACGTGAAATATTCCGATCTTAACAGGGCTTTTCCTGGTAAAACCGATGGTACCGTAACCGAACAAATTGCTTATGCAATTGTTGAGGTAATCACGGAATTTTCCCCCGCTTATTTAATTGATTTACATGAATCACGAAGAAGTTATTCCGACCCTAACCCTTTAATCGGTGACGAAATTATTTACGGTAACAAAAAAAGCGCCATGATGGCACTGGAAATGGTGGAAGATTTTAATGAAACTTTAGAACCCGCCGATACCCCATTCATCACTGATGCCAATCCCCCAGAAGGCAGTTTTAATTACTACTTCGGCAAAAACTTTGATGCGATTGTGTTTACTTTCGAAACCAACAGACAACTAGGTTTAGCCAAACGGATGAAACAACAAAATGATTTGCTAAATATCTTTTTTCAAAAAATCTGGAATTAACATGCAAGCGAATTTGCATGGTAATTAATAATTAGAAAAGGAGGAAAAATGAAAATCAAACGTTTATTATTATCAATCGTCGTATTGGTAGTTGCAGTCAGTTTATGGAGCTGTAAAAAAGATCCAAAACCAGAACCATTTACCCCTACCCCCATCGAGACTGTTTTGCAAGAAGCAAGCAACAATGACGACATCCAAGTCGAAGGCGTTGTTTATGGCGTAATCAAGAACGGTTTCTATGTAGCGGATTCCGAACTCGGACGGGTATTCGTTGTCATGGGAAGTTCTTGGACACCGAATGTTGAAGTTGGCGATAAAGTCCAACTTAGTGCTCAATTCAGTTATGTTGCAAACTTCCCTCAAATCAAAAACGTTAAAGAATTAAAAGTCGCTAGTAAAAACAATTACCTCCTAATTACCAAAACAACCACTACAGTGACCGAACTAAAAGCCAAAGACAAGACTCTTAGAACCGGTGTTTACGGCGAACTAGTTGAACTCGTGGCAACCGTAGGCAAGAATGCGGCTAATATGTACACTTTGACCGACGATGAAGGAAATGCCGTTTTTGTATATGATCAATCGAATGTCAATGTGTTGCAAAACTTCTTAGATAAACGCCTTACCTTGCCGGTAATCCTACACAACTACAGTGTTTCGGAAAATGAATGGCAAGTATCGTTTGCCGGAAATGCCCAAGCGATTGCTGAAACACCGCTTACTTTTGAGGATGTCATCGAAAGAGCCATGGAAGACATCGAAGCAAGAGTTCCGAGAGAAATCTATGGTGCTTTGGATCTTCCTACCAGACATTTAGTCAACAGTTTCATTACTTATGCTTGGGAAGTTGTTCCTAACGACTATGTATCGATTGACCAAAACGGTAATGTTACGATTACCTTAAGCGAAACCGACCAACAAGTTACCCTAAAGGTTACGATTTCCGACGGAACAGATTCGGAAACTGTCGATTATGAGATTACATCGAAAGCTATTACCGAAAGAACGGTAACCGATCTCAATCAGAATTCCCCAGCTGTTAACATGAGCGTGGTTATTGTTCGCGGCGTTGTTGTCAACATTGCCCGTAATCAATCTTTATCCCTACGTTCTTTCATCCTTCAAGACCCTGAAACCAAAGAAACATGCTCGGTTGACTTTGGCAATTCCGGCGAAGGAATACTTCACTCCAGCGATGAATTTAAAGAAATCCAATTGGGCGATGAAATCATTATAACTGGTAAATACCGTTTAACCGGCCGTCCAACCGTTACGGATGTTACCGAAATGGAAATAGTATCTTCGGGTAATCCTGTGGAACATGATTTTGCCAATGCTTTTGTCTTAAAAGATGAAACAAGCTACCAAGCCTTTGGCGATGATCTTTATCCTTTCCTAAACAAACTAGTTAAATTCGAAAACCCATTTGTTAACTTCTCGACTTCTTTCCCTCCGGCAGATACCAACTGGGTACGTTTAGGTTATGATGAAATATCCGGCAATATCGGCCACGGACCATCCGAAAGCAGACTTTATTTTGCTTTCTTAATCGCTGCCCAAAATGAAAGTTTAGGTTCCGAAGATTGGTACAAGGTGTTTGACATTCCGCTTGTCAATGAACCAGCCATTCAATTGGAAGGCGTAGTTTACGCATATGCAATGTATGTTTCCGAAACCTATCTTGCTTTCATAATTCCTGATTGGAGTTGTTGGCAATTCTCCGAACAATTAAAAATCGAAAACGAACTTGGCCAAAACATCCCAACCAGCATTGAAGAAGGAACAATCGTTCTTCCAACCACTCATGAAAAAGTAACCGGAGATGTTGTTTGGACTTCTTCGCATCCGGAAATCATTGACCCAACAACTGGCGTGGTTTCACTTGTTGAAGAAAACACCGAAGTAACCTTAACCGCTACCTATACCTATGAAGGCGTTGAATATCAAAGCACTTATACTGTCGTGGTTAGAGCTAAAGTAGTCTTAACCGTTTCCCAAGTATTGGAAACCATGAATGACGGCGATATCGTTAAAGTCAAAGGCGTAATTGTCGGTTATTCTTCTGACGGTAATGATAATGCTGCTAGAGACGGTGTCATCCTTATGGATAACGAAACCGGCGATATGCTTTTAGTCAACGGAATGAGAAACATGAATCCGGGAAGTGCTTATGGC
This sequence comes from Acholeplasmataceae bacterium, assembly GCA_012838545.1. GTDB lineage: Bacteria > Bacillota_I > Bacilli_A > ML615J-28 > CAG-313 > UBA1427. Next base: position 25,384 of record DUPC01000039.1, on the reverse strand, counting down.
GCATATTTTGACAGCGAAGGCAATCCTCTTGCTATCGGCGATGAGATTATTCTTGTTGCCAAGTACTTATTGAATGCTGCGGGAATCGGTTCTGGTCCTGCCCAAGACGGCAGAAAACACTTGGATTTGAATGTTGCCGGTTCCAGCGTTCTATATGAAAGCACAGTAGAAGAAATTAACTTAAATTTCGAAAATGCGCTTGTAATTGATTCTGACGACGATTTACAAGGCTTAGCCGATGACTTACAATACGGAAAACTCATTAAGTTTGTTGGAACAAAAGAAGCACCGGTTTACATTGGCGGTTCGTCAAGTAGCTTCCCATTCAATATGAAGGTATTCTTAAGACCTGCAACCAATAATGACGGAACAAAATACGACGGTAAAATCTTCGCGTTCAAAACCGATGTTAACGTTCCGAATGCCGGCGAAGAATGGTGGAATACAATCTTTGATGTTGAGAAAGCCTTTGTCGGACCATCTAGCACCATACCTGCCATTCCTTGCGAAGGCGAAATTTACGCTGTTGTTTGCGCAAAAACCGGAACATATTATCAAATGAGTATCGTAGCGGTTGATGCTTCTACCATTCGTCAAGCTTACACTCCTGAACAATTTGAAGCTGCTCTTGATGCCAAAGTTCCAGCTGCTTTTGAAGAAGGACCATTCACTTTACCGCTAACAACCCGTCACACTGGCGAAATCACCTGGACATCGAGTAACCCAAGCGTAATCAACCTCGAAACAATGACTGTCGCAAAAGTTGACGAAAACACCGAAGTAACACTAACGGCTGCTTATGTCTTTGAAGAAACCGAATATACACTAGACTTAACGGTCACCGTTATAGCTCCGCCTCCAGTGGAACCGTTAACGGTTAGCCAAGTATTGGCAAGCGGTATCGATGGCATCGTAATGAATGTGCAAGGCTTGGTTGTCGGTTTCCAATCCGACGGTACTTCCTCGGGCGATCTTCGCGGTATTATCCTCATGGATAAAACAACCAAAGACACAATTCTTGTGGACGGAATGGAAAAAACTCCTAATAGCGACTTATATCCAGACTTTAAAGACAAGGATGGTCGTCTGCTTGCCATTGGCGACGAAATCGTATTAGCCGATGTAACCTATACGAATGGAGAATACCGCAAATCGCTCCTTGCAACCGCCGATTCAGTTGTTTCCACTACATCAACCGATAACACCGTTACATGGGATACTTCCAAAGCAATCGTAATTGACAGTGACGAAGATTTGCTGGCCTTTGCTCAAAACCCACAATTTGGCGTGTTAATCAAATTTGTGGGAACAGCCGATAACCCATTCTTCTTTGGCGGTTCAAGTAGCAAGCCAAGTACCATCAACTACAAATTCTTCTTCAATAAAGAAGCTGTTGATAATAACGGTACAAAATACGAAGGTCAAACATTCAGTTTCAAAAAGGCTGTTAACGATGCAAACTTAGGCGTCGATTGGTGGCAAACTATCTTTGATCTTCCGGAAGCCTTTGTTGGTCCAACTGAAACTAATCCAAAAATCGGTTATACCGGAACGATTTATGCTGTATTAAATTCAAGAACAGGAACATACTGGCAATTAAGCTTTGTCAATCCTAGTGAATTAAGCGTAACGAAACTCAGCTAATAGATATCGAAAAAGTTAAATCTTTGACAATGTCATGCGTAATCATGAAGTAAAAAACATGCTTTACGCATGACATTTTCACTAAAGGAGTAATTCAAATGAACAATAAAAAACCTATCGGCGTATTTGATTCAGGTGTAGGGGGCTTAACCGTATTGGAAAAACTGGTGGAAATGTATCCGAGCGAAAACTTTATCTATGTAGCAGACCAAGGATACTGTCCATACGGAACCAAAACTAAAGAAGAAATTGAACAAAGAGTCCTAACAATCGGCAAGTATCTGCTAAATCGCGGCGTAAAAGCAATTGTCATTGCTTGCAATACCGCTTCCTTATTTAAGCAATCACTCCAAAACATTACCGATACTCCGGTAATCAGCGTAATTGAACCGACCGCTTTAAGGGCAATTGAGCTGACCAAAAGCAAAAAAGTAGCCGTGCTTGCGACCAACGCAACAATTCAAAACGGCAAATACCAAAAAATTCTTGAGGAAAACGGTGTAGAAGTATATCCTGTTCCTGCCAGCTCATTCGTCGAAATCATCGAAAGCAACGAAATGGATTCAAACTATGCCCTAAAAACCGTAACGGAAAAACTATTGCCTTTAAAAAGCGCGGGGGTAGATACTTTAATTCACGGCTGTACGCATTTTGGATTATTGGAGTTTCAAATGAAAAAAGTTTTGGATGATGTCACATATGTAGAATGTGGATATCCCACAAGTTTCCTCTTGGGAAATGTGTTGCAGTTAACTATTGATTATACTTCGAAAGGTTATATCGAAATATATACTACCGGTAAAAAAGAGGACTTTGAAGCAAAAATAAAGTGGTTCACCATACCACATCAACCAATTCAAGAGTTGTAAAAAAGAGGAAACGAATTATGACACTTTTATTTAAAGCCACCAAAGAAGGCTTATTAAAAACATGGAAACTGATTCTGAAAATTTTTAAAATAATAATCCCGGTTTATTTACTGGTATCTTTGCTTGACTATTCTGGTCTGTTGGATATTATTGCTTCATGGTTTGAAGGAATCATGAAGATTTTTGGACTTCCCGGAGAAACCGCTTTAGTATTTTTGGTTGCCAACGGGATAAATATCTATGCCGGACTGGCGGTGCTTGAAACGATAGTTTTTAAGCTTGGCGTCAAAGAAATAACCACCTTAGCCTTAATGATTTGTTTTTCGCACTCATTGGTCATGGAGACATCCATTCTTAAAGGAATTAAGATACCTCGTTATTTGCAAATATTGGTTAGAATCCTGGCCGCCGCAACCATCGGCCTCATTATAAACCTTGTATGGAAGGTAGCTTAATATGGAAAAGGTAATTAAATTCATTACGGAGTTTTTCCCTCCGACTTTGGAAAGTCTTTTTTGGATGTTGTTAAAGATTGCGATTATTATTGCGGTCATCATGGTTGCTTTGGAAATCCTAAAGGCTTTAAAGGTCTTGGATTGGCTCAATAAAATTCTTTATTTTTTTACCAAACATTTAGGAATTACCCCCAAAGCTTCGACGCCGCTGTTAATAGGAATTCTTTTGGGAATTACTTATGGCGCAGGAGCGATTCTTGCAAGTTATACCAACAAAGAAATGACCAAAAAAGATGTCGTGTTGGTAGGTGTATTCCTTTGTCTATGTCATGCGATTATTGAAGACACGTTGCTCTTTGTTTCCTTTGGGGCTGTTGGATGGTTAATCGTAATCATTCGGTTTATAGTGGCAAGCGTTGTTACATGGCTCATTAATTTGTTCTATCACCCTAAGGAAAACGGGATTGTCGGTTAAAATAAAAGTAACTAAAAATCTTTTATGATTTTGCTAAACATGGTATAATTAAAAAAAGGTGTGATTATTTATGCGTAAATTAGATTTGAACCTCGTTACCCAAGCGGTAAAAAAGATGTTAATCGAGGCTTGCGAAAAAATTCCGGTTAATGTAATTGAAAGACTTCGGGAAGCTAAAGAAAAAGAAGCAAACCCACTCGGCAAAAGCATTTTGGACCAAATCATCGAAAACGGTTTGCTGGCCATGACACGCCATGTGCCGATATGCCAAGATACCGGAATGGTTGTCTGCTTTTTGGAAATCGGTTCCCAAGTCGTTTTTGACGGGGATATTTATGAAGCGATTAACCGAGGGGTAAGAGAAGCCTATATTGACGGTTACTTAAGAAAATCGGTGGTGCGCCATCCACTGGACCGCGTTAACACCAAAGACAATACTCCAGCCATTATCCATACCAAAATAATTCCGGGCGAAACCGTAAAAATAACGGTTGCTCCAAAAGGTGCCGGAAGCGAAAACATGAGTTTAGTAAAAATGCTGATTCCCGCCGATGGTATTGAAGGCATCAAAAAATTGGTGCTTGATACGATTTTTAATGCGGGGGGGAAACCTTGTCCGCCGATTATCGTCGGTATCGGTCTAGGGGGCAATTTGGAAAAGTCTGCGTTTCTGGCCAAAGAAGCGGTATTAAGAGAAATTGACGATGAAGCAACCGACCCAATTGCCAGGCAACTTGAACAAGAGTTGCTTCAAGAAATCAACGACCTGGGTGTGGGGCCGATGGGTTTAGGCGGAACCGTTACCGCTTTAGCGGTAAAGGTAAATACTTATCCTTGCCATATCGCCAGTTTGCCGGTTGCTATTAACATTCAATGCCATGCTTCCAGGCATAAAAGCGTGGTTTTGTAGGTGATAATAATGAGTGAAATAAAATACTTAAAAACTCCTTTAACCGATTCTGAGATAAAATCTTTAAAATCCGGAGATATTGTCTATCTTTCTGGAACCATTTATACAGGTCGCGACGCCGCTCACAAACGCTTGGTGGAAGCAATTGCAAACAAAACCGAACTGCCATTCGATTTACAGGGCAGCGCCATTTATTATGTCGGGCCAACCCCTCCGAAACCCGATCAACCGATTGGGTCGTGTGGGCCGACTTCCAGCTACCGAATGGATCCTTATTCGGAAGCCTTAATGCAAAAGGGCTTGAAAATGATGATTGGCAAAGGCCCAAGAAGCAGCGAATTCAAAGAACAAATTAAAAAATACGGCGCGGTCTACCTTTCTGCTATTGGCGGGACGGGAGCGAAAATTCAGGAAGCGGTTAAAAAAAGCGAAGTAATCGCTTATCCCGATTTGGGAGCGGAAGCCGTTCATAAGTTAGAAGTCGAGAACTTCTACGCCATAGTCACTTACGATAGTGAAGGGAATGATTTATTTGAAAAAGGAATTGCCACATATCGGAAAACAAAAAATTAGAATCATCGCTTTGGTGGGTTTGGTTTTTGTTACTTTCGTTACGTTATTTCTTTTGATTTCAAGTTGCGAAAAACCGGAAGATCCTCCTCTACCAGATGTCACTTTTGATGTGTTTCCGAATGAATTTTTAGGAATTCTAAAAAACAAACAGGTTTACATTACTTCGATTGGACAAGCCATCGATATTGAGGATTTTTTGATTGAGGTCGATTACTTAAAACTATTCGAATATACTCATGACAACATGTTGCAACCCGAAGAAGTTCCGGACGGTGCAGTCGTAATGGCGATTGTTGGTTGCAGCATCAAAGGATTAAGCAGTGTCCATATGACTCTGGAAGAAGAAATTGCGCGTTCCCAAGCTTTTATGGAAGAAACCAAAAACAAACGCATCACTTTCATTGCTTGGCATATCGGCGGAATGGCAAGACGAGGTTCCACTTCAGACCAAATCATCGAACTCGTCTTTAGCGGAGCCAGTTTTGATTTGTTTTTGACTTACGGCAACAGCGACAAGTTTTTAACCGGTATTGTGCTTGAAAACGATGTTCCGTGTTACCAAATCGATTATGTCGGTAACATTGGATTGGTGTTAAAACTATTGGCGGGGGACGCAAGTAATGGTCAGTGATATTATTGTTGCCATCCTGATACTGTGCTGTATCGGTTATATTGTTTTTGAACGGTTTTATCAAAAAGCTTTACGAAAAACTTTTAAGCATGTCATTCATGTCAACGGAACCAGAGGAAAAAGCACGATAACGAGATTGATTGATGCAGGTCTCAGGAATTGTGGATACCGGGTATTTTCCAAAACAACCGGAACCATTCCCACGATTATCAATACTTCCAACGAACAAATCATTATTAACAGACTGGGACTTGCCAATATAAGGGAACAACTTAGGATGATGCGTCTGGCCAAAAAAGAAAAAGCCGAAATTTTGGTAATTGAATGCATGGCGGTCAATCCCCAACTTCAATATATATCTCAAGAAAAAATGTTGGAAGCAGACATAGTGGTTATCTCGAATGTTCGGCTTGACCATCTCCATGAAATGGGTTCCACTTTGCCGGAGATTGCGGTGTCGCTTGCAAATGTTATCCCCAAAGCTAAACATTTGGTATTGGGCGATACGCAATTTTTCAACATTTTCCAAGAAAAAGCCAACAAATACAATACCGCAGTTCATGTTGCAGAAGTTAATAATGTTGAGGATACTTTGAACACATTTCCCGAAAATATTAACATTGCCATGGAAGTCGCCAAAGTTTTAGGACTTGATTTGGACGCGTTCTATGAAGGGATGAAAAACTACCACCCCGATCCAGGGGCTTTTCAAACCATTAAGACGCCAAGCACGGTTTTCTTAAACGGCCTTTCCATCAACGATCCCGATTCCATTATGTTGGTCTATCAATCGCTTTTGAAAGAATATCCAAAAGAAGATATAACGATACTTTTAAACAGCCGAAACGACCGTCCTAGCCGGGTTTTGCAACATATCGAATTGCTAAACCGCTTAAGCGACCATAAAATCATTTTAACCGGAACAAACACTCATTTCATAAAAAGAAAACTTAACAAAAAATATCATGTTAAAGTTGAAATTTTGAAATCTATTGAAGACTTAAAACAAGAAAAAATCATCTATGCAATCGGAAACATTGCTGGTCCGGGCATGGAAATCTTGCAATTTTTCCGGAACGCTTTAGAGGTGCACTCATGACAAACATTATTATCATCGGCTTACTAATCAGTATCATTTATTTTGAAATTACGGAAATTTCCCCCGGAGGAATCATTGTTCCGGGATTAATGGTTCTATATGTCAACCAAATTGACCGGATGATTTACACGGTTATCATTGCCTTATTCAGTTATTTGGTCGTTAAATGGGCATCGCGCTATTTTATCATTTTTGGCCGAAGACGGTTCGTATTGTTGATTGTGGTTAGCTTAGCCTTAAACTTTATTTTACAGCTTCTGTTAAAATCATTTTCCATAAGCATGCTCAACATTTCCATTATCGGTTATACGCTTGCGGGGTTGATTGCAAACGATTTTTACAAACAAGGCATAAAAAAGACGCTTCCTTCGTTAGTTATAGTTGTAGGCATCATCGAGTTAATCGCGATAGTAGTGCAATATTGGGGCTGACAAAATGAAGAAAACGCCGTTTTATATTGAAGTTCTATATATTGTTTGGGCATTGACTCTGATTGTCGCAAATGGAATAACTTTCAGTATCACAACTACCGATTTTTGTCGGTATGTGGAAGAAAAGCAGGAAGCATCAAATTTAAGTGAGTTAGCGATGAAAAAAATAAAGGAACGTAAAGCTGAACTCGGTATTCCGATGGCCACGAAAGATATCCTGCAAACAGGATTGTTAGGCGAGCGTTATACCAGTATTTCCACCACTTTTGGTGTTTTGGAAGCCAAAAGAACTTCGCTTAATCCGAATTTTGCGGCTGTGATAATCGATATGTTTAAAGAAGGGGGCATCGAAAAAGGCGATGAAGTGGGAGTTGTTTTTTCAGGGTCCTTTCCTGCCATAAATATTTCGGTATTAAGCGCAATCGAAATATTTGAATTAAAACCTTGTATCATGATTTCGATTGGGGCTTCCAGTTATGGCGCCAATCATCCAGAATTTACCTTTTTAGAAATGTTTGACTATCTTTATCAAGAACAAGTTTTTTCCAATCCTATTAATTACATATCTTTAGGGGGAAATAATGACTTGGGCGATGAATTTGAGGAAGATTCCAGAGAAAAAATCATTCAGCGAATAAAACAATATCCTGCAACCTTTATCTTTGAATCGGACTTTGAAACCAACATCAAGAAACGGATGGCATATTTTGACCAAGATGTTCCCGACATGAAAATGTTTATCAATGTAGGGGGCAATTTAGTGTCGATGGGTAGAGAAGAAGCAGCGTTTATCGAAAAAAACGGTCTTATCAAACCAAGTTACTTTTCTAACCAATTCGGGAAAAATTCCGGAAACCAAGGTTTGCTTGACCGCTATTTAAATAAAAGAATTCCGATAATTCATATGCTAAATATCAAAGGACTTGCTTACGAATATAATTTGCCTTATGACCCGATAGTACCTTTTGAAGTCGGTATGGGCGATGTCTATATGGAGAAAAAATACAACATAACCATTCCGATTGTAACCCTTGGTTTATCTGGTTTCTTGTTGGTATTTCTGTACTTTTACAAAAGAAATGAGCAATAATTATTGAGGTGTTTATGAAAGAAAAAATCTTTTTTGTCGAAGATGACGAGAGTATTTATTATTTGATTGAAGCAGCGCTATCCGCAGGAGGATATGAAAAACGCGGTTTTGTGGAACCCCTTGCTATGCTTGAGGTTTTAGAGGAAGAAAAGCCCCATTTAATCGTGCTCGACTTAATGCTACCCAACCTGGACGGTTTTGAAGTATTGAAGCATCTTAAAAGCAATTCTCAGCTTTCGCATATCCCTGTAATTATCTTGAGCGCCAAATCCTCGGAACCCGACATCGTTAAGGGTCTTGACATGGGGGCGTCCGACTATATCACCAAACCATTTGGTGTTTTGGAATTTATCTCCCGGATTCGGGCCAATTTACGAAAAGTCGATCAAATCAACCAAAACGTTCTGATTGTCAGAGATTTGCAATTAAACCTTGATAAACACAGTTGCACTTTATGCAATGTGCCCTTAGATTTAACCGTCAAAGAATATCAAGTGTTAAAACTTTTAATGGAAAACGTCGGCAATGCCATCACCAGGGAACGCTTGTTGCGCGATATTTGGGGTTATGACCAGTTTGCGGAAACGCGTTCGCTTGATGTACACATCAAAACCATTCGCGACAAATTTGCCAAAGTAACTTCCGATGTCTATATCGAAACCATCAGAGGAATCGGTTATATTATTCCTAAATAGGATGTGAGAAAAATGAGAAACGAAATCATTAAACGCAATACCATCATTACGGTTATCGGACTTGTTATCTTCTTTTTTGTTTCTTTATTCATTACGTCTTACAACAACCGAAAAAAGATTGAAAACGATCTGGTATATATATCCAATGTCTTTTGCACACAAGTACTTGCAACCGAATCGGAAAATGAAATTTTGCAATTAATCAATCAATATTCGACCAATCCCCGCTGGATGGATATATCGATTGCCACTAGTCTCGGTACCATCATTTATGACAGTAAAACCGACAATCCGTCAGGCAATTTAACGAAAGACGAACTCCATCTTGCCAATTCTTTAAAGGTGGATCAGAAGCGCGTATATTTCGATAAAATGACGCAATCGATTTTTTACATCAAAAAAGTCAATAACGATATTATCGTTCGCACCAGCGTACCCAGCGAAAACAATACCGGATATATTTTAAACAGTGTTTTCTATATGCTTCTTTTGATTATCGGCGTGCTCGTCTTCAGCATCATCTACAACCAAAAAACCAGCGACATTATTATCGATGTGTTCAACGATATTAGAAATCATCTACGAACCGTTAATGAAGGCAATTACGAAAGGATAAATCCCGATCATAAGTTCATTGAAGTCAAAACTTCTTTGGAAGAAATCAACGAAATAAACGAAAACATTTCCCGCAGTATCCTGAAAATCAAAAGCGAAAGCGATAAAATAAATTTCATTATTAACAACATGCAACAAGGCATCATGATTATCGACCAAAAAGAACGTTTGTTAATAATCAACGAGTATGCTTTAAAAAGCTTGCATCTTGATGCCAAACAAAAAGAAAATGCCAAATTCAGCGAAATTCCCCTTAATGAGGAATTGATGGTTCAATTATCTCATTGTATAAGCAGCGGACAAAACAAAACATTTGATTATCATGATAAACAATCAGGCAATATATATAGTTTTACCATTACCCACTTGGAAAATGTCTGGCTTGACGAAGGGGAAAACATCAAAGTCATGGTTGTGTTGATTATGGATGTCACCGACGAACGCAAAAACGAAGAAGCCAAAGCAGAATTTATCGCAAACGCCTCGCATGAACTAAAAACTCCGATAACTTCCATCAGCGGTTTTTCCGAATTAATTATCAACGGTTATGGCGAATGCGACGAAAAAACCCGAGGTTATATTGAACGGATATATATGGAAGCTAAACGCATGCAAGAAACGATTGACGATTTGTTGTACTTATCGAACCTTGAATACCAAAACAATCAAGTTCCTTTATCTGAGGATGTCGATTTAGCCAAAATCATCAACGAATCAGTGATATCCCATCAAGACATGGCAACACGCAATAATATCTATTTTCAACTAGAAATCGCTCCCGTAAGCTTTAAAGGCAACAGCACCCTGATTCGCAACTTAGTCGACAATTTAGTGGACAATGCGATTAAATACAATAAAGACTTTGGTTTGGTTATCATCAAAACGAAAGAACTCGAAGGTAAGGTCCAATTGATTGTGGGAGACACCGGAATCGGCATGGACGAAAAACACTTAACGCAAATCTTTGACCGTTTTTATCGGATTGATACTAGCAGAAGTCGCTTAACGGGCGGAACAGGTCTTGGTTTAACGATTGTTAAAAAGGTGGGCGCGGTTCACGGCGCGACGCTTGATGTAAAAAGCACCTTGCATGAAGGAACCGAGTTTACCATTACTTTTAATAAATAACACGAGGTCATTTATGAAAAAGAATCCTTTAAAAACCGCACTGGTGGGCGGGGAAACTATCAAAACCGACGAACGCATCAATTTCTTTGGCGCGGTCGATGAATTATCGAGTTTTGTGATGGAACTAACCCACCACATAGAGAGTGAAGAAACCAAGAAGACTTTAAAAAACATTGTTGCAACTCTTTCCAAAATCATGGGGAAAGTCGCTGGCGCGGCTGTCGACTTTGGCGAAAGCCAAGTTGTTGAAATGCTTGGTTTGATTGAAAAAGAAAAAGCCCAAACGATTCCCGAAAAAGGGTTCGTTACGCCGGGTGTTACCAAGTTAGGCGCTAAAACCCACGTCGTACGGGCGGTAGCAAGAAGAGCGGAACTTTCCTATGCTCAGGTATTTGCCAAATACGCCGGAGATGAATTGATTTTTTCTTATCTTAACAAACTCTCCACTTACCTTTATTATTTGGCTTTAAAATTTGATCAACAAAATCAATAAAGAAAGGGAAGCATAAGGCCATGGATATTGTTGCCATTGACCATTTGAAGAAATATTACGGTACTTCCCGGGGCGTGGAGGATGTCAGTTTTTCTTTGAAACAAGGAGAAATCTTGGGTTTTATCGGTCCGAACGGAGCGGAAAAATCCCCGGTTATTCGGGTTTTAATGAATTAGTTGAATATTACGAGCGGCAGCGTTACTATTTTCGGAGCAAAACCGAGCCCCAAAATTAACCAAAGAATCGGTTATTTGCCGAATGAAATTTATCTATACTCGGAAATGACGGTATATAACCAGTTGAAATACTTTGCGTCTTCGCGTAGAGTAAAAGAAGAATCTTATTTAGAACTTGCAGAAACTTTGGTTCTGGATTAGAATAAGAAAATTGCGGATCTATCGCTCGGAAAATCAGAAAAAGATAGGTATTGTGGCCAGCCTGATGCATGAACCGGAACTGTTGATTTTGGACGAACCAACTTCCGGCTCGGATCCTCTTATGCAACAAACCTTTTTGTCTTTACTTGCTAAGGCAAAAAACGCGGTGCTTCGATTTTACTTTCCAGCAACGTGTTGGCGGAAGTCGAAAAGGTTTGCGATCGCGTGGTTTTGATTAAAGAAGGTTAAATTCTGTTTAGCGACACAATTGAATCAATCAAATCATCTTCTTATTAAAAGGTCCAAATTCCCCCAATAACGAATCTTGAGTTGGAAGGTTTGAAATTATTAAAAACCGCTGAAAACAAGGCGGAATACTCGTTTAAAGGGGACATAAACCAATTAACCAAAGCTTTATCAATGTGCAACTTAACCGAATTAGCAGTTTTCGATTTAACCTTGGATGAAATCTTCCTGAATTACTACCATAAGGAGAACTACCATGATTAATTACAAAGTTGTTTTAATGGAGTTATAACGCAACTTCAAAAGTTTAATCGTTTGGACGGTATCCGTTGGTTTATCGATGTTGGTAATTCTTATTTCTTATCCGCTGGTTGACGATGTTTTTGACCAATTGCCTAAAGAATTTAGGGAACTTGTGGATTTGTTTGGCGGAATATCCGGCAATTTGATTAAATACTTTGCAATGGAAGGCGGAATGATATTTCAACTTACCGGCGCCCTTTAGGCAACCCTATTAGGTTATAGTACAATCACCAAAGAAGAACGGGAAAAATCCACTGATTTTTTTTATACTCTTCCGGTATCCCGAAAAGCCTTTTTCTTAAGCAAGATGATGACTTGTTTAAGCCAAATCACAATCTTTTATGATGGGCAATTTGCTCTTTATCATTTTGGGTATAATTGTCGTTAATGATTACGAATCATTTTCCAGGCTTTTTCTATTTAGCTTATTGAGCTAGGTATTCTTAAACATTGTAGTTTGTTTCGGTGTTTTGCTTGGGACACTGTCCAAGAAAAACATTAAGCAACTTAAAGCTATGGTGATACCGTTTTCTCTATATATAGCATAATTGATAGCTTCTTTATCCGATAACAAGTGGTTGGATGCTTGGAAATATATAACTCCGTTTACTTTCAGCAATCCCCTTGTGGTTTAAAAAGCAATTATACTTTGGAATTGGTTAATTTTTTAACCTTCATAATTATGGCACTAATCTCATTTTTGTTATCTTACCAAACCTTTATCAAAAAAGAGTTTGCATCTTGAGAAAAATTAACCAGAAAGCTGGTTTTTTTTTATTTTTGAAGCAAAAAAGGATAAAAGGCATAATATGGCCCTTAAGAAGCACAAAACCGTATTGCAAAAGATGTTGTAATATGTTACAATTTTTTAGATAATTTTTAAAAAAGAAACGAGGTTCATGTTTTATGGGTTCAGGTACCTATGATATTAAATGGCTCCTTTATGTTATTATTTCGCTTGTTTTAACGGTTGCGATTCTTTTGCTTTTGCGTTATACCGTTAAGAAACAGACAACCAAAGAAGCGATTTTTAAAATTTTTGCGCTTCTGTGCTTACTTTCCCACATCAGCATTTACTATCACAATATGATTGTTCTTCATAGCAGCGAAACGGGATTATCGACCTTTTTCCCGATTTATCCTTGCAATGTTACAATGATGCTTTGGCCGTTTGTGTTTTTGTTTAACGAAAAAACACGCAAATTCCTAATAACATTTCTTGCCTACTACAGCATCTACGGCGGCATAATTACGCTTTTTGAACCGTCATCTTTTTACAATGGCGGAAACATTTTCGCTTGGGGCAGTTTTAAGTCCTTTCTTTCGCACAGTTTATTGTTATTAACCGGTTTATATGCTTTTATTGCCGGTTTCGTAAAAATTGAAATGAAAAACAATCTGGCCTTTTTGTATGGCTTATTCTTTATTTTCTTGCCGATTGGGTTAATCTTGAATTGGATCATGAACAATAACGGTTTTGACATTAATGCCATGTATTTGATTACTCCGCCGCTCGGAGAAGACCAACCATTCTTAAATGCTTGGGTTATTTCCTTTATGATGGTAATTGCTAACGCGCTTTTCATTACCGTCTATGAAACAATAACGCTGGAAAAAGACCAAAGATGGTACAATGAACTATTAACCAAAATCAAAGCGCGAAGAGCATTGAAGAGCGAATAAAATCAAAACGCTTTAGGATTCCTAAAGCGCTTTTTGTTTGACTTTTAACGATTTCCTTGCAAAAACAACAATAATTAGGTATCATAATCCTTAGAGGAAGAGGATATGATAATAGGCTTGGCGTCCAAATGTTTTGTAAACAATCGCATAGATCTCAATTTAAAAACTATCTACGATTCAATGAAAGAAGCATTTGACAATAAAGCCGATGCTATTCTGTTCGGCGAAGCCTTCCTGCAAGGTTTTGATGCTTTAAAATGGGATTTTGCCTGTGATCGAAAGATTGCCATCAGTCAGGAAAACGGAATTATCGAAGCCATTAGTCAAAAAGCTAAAGAATTAGGGATTGCAGTGGGTTTTGGTTATTTGGAATTATCCGATGACAAAATATATTCCAGTTATTTGTTTATTGACAAAACGGGAATAATACTAAATAACTACCGACGCATATCCCCCGGTTGGAAAGAACCGGTTGCTTCGGAAAAACACTACCGGGAAGGAGAAATTTTTCAAACTTTTTCCTTTATGGATAAAACCTTTTTGTTAGGTTTGTGCGGTGACTTTTGGTATGACGAAAACGTGAAAAGGGCAAACCAAATCTATAAGGACGTGGTGCTTTGGCCGGTTTACTTAAATTACACAAGCGAAACCTGGAACAATTTAGAAAAAGAAGAGTATGCAACAAGAGCAAAACTCTTGGGGAAACGGGTATTGCTGTTTAACAGTATATCGCTAAATCCGGTTGCGCGAGGGGGTTGTTATGATTATCAAAACGGCAACATTATCAAAGATTTGCCAATGGAAAATGACGGTATCCTTTATGTGGAAATCTGAATAAAATTTAAAGAGGTGTAATATGTCGAGAAATAAAAGAAAAGTTTTACAAATTATCTGCGGAGTCGGTATTATTATTTCTTTTTTTGCTTTTGCTTTTAGCGGCTTTATGGCTGTTGGCGGAGGCTGTGTTTTTTTGCCGATAATCCCTTGGTTTTTATTTGCTTTTTTTGGCATAATGTATGGGGTAGTGAGCAGTATCGGCAGACGCAACCACTATTCCTCAGACGGTTACGATGTCGAACAAACTACCCATAAGGTCAATTTACGCTGCCCTTTGTGTAATGCGGTCAACGAAGAAAACGCCAGATATTGCAATCAATGTGGAGAAAGGTTTTAAAAATAACTATAAATAATCCTTTTAGTTGCATCGCAGTTCTTCTCATGATATAATGTTAAAAACAATCAAGGAGGAAATGAAATGAAGAAATACGAATGCGTATGCGGCTATGTTTACGATCCCGAATTAGGCGATTCAACGCAAGGGATAGCGCCAGGAACCGCTTTTGAAGATTTGCCTGATGATTGGGTATGCCCAGATTGTGGTTTAGGAAAGGACGCCTTTACCGAAATTTAAGTCTAAGCTAAAAAAAAATTACGAGGAAATGCAAGATGCCAAATCAGGCATCTTTTTATTTTTTGAAAGTGTGAAACAAAACCAAAAAATGATAAATTATGCCTTTTAAGCATTGTATAATTGGTCTGCAACGGGAAAGGAATGACTGATATGTTTAAAAAGGTAAATTTAATTATTATTGCTTTTTTTAGCGTTTTAACCGTGCTTTTTCCTATCGGCTTTACGCTTTATTTACCTTTGCTGTTCTTTTACGTTTTGAAAGACAACCGAAATATCTATTATCTTTTTGTCCCAAGTTTGCTTGCTTTAATATTATTTGCCAGAGAGTTTGCGGTATATTTTTTGTTTTTAACCGTTATTGTTTATGTATTGCAGATGTTGCTTCATAGGATATCCAAAGGTTTTTATGTTTATGGCGCCATCCTTTTATTAAATGTCGTTGCTTGCGTAGTACTTGATCGGGCGGGGTTAATGGAAGTTACTTTGTTAGTTTCGCCTTTGCATCTAGTTATTTTGAACATTATTTCCCTAAGTTTTTATGTTTATTTGGAACACAGTTTAATTGAAGCTTTGAAAGCTACAAAAATGATGCGAAGCCTTTACGACAATTCCTTTTTGGAAATCTTAATCGCTTTGGTGACAATTTTGGGAGCTACATTTATCGAGTACCAAGGGATAAATGCGGGGTTGTTGACAGCGGTATATTTTGCGATGTATTTTGGAACTTCTTTCCGGGGGCAAAATGCTATGCTTTATGGCGTTATTGCCATGTTAACCCTTTTGTTTGGTTTTGAAATCAATGAAGCGCTTTTTTTGCCTTTTGTCTGTGCGTTTTATTTTATGCCTTTTGTTTATCCGCTAATCTCTTTAAATATTTTTTTAGTTGTAGCCATTTTGGCAAAAACCGATTATCATTTATTGTCGCTTCTTTCCATGATGGCAACAAGCGTGGTTTTTGAAATTCTTAAAAACTTTTTGATAAAAGAAAAGGTGGTTGATGAAGAAGTATATGAAAATGTATATGAACAAGTCACCGGGCAAATCAATCAGGAAATTCTGGCTTTTGCTTCATTTTTGGAACGCTTTTCCGATGGCATAAAACTTCCCAAAGAATACAACCAACATATCAGTGACGGAATCAAAACTTTGGTCCAAAAACACTGCCAAAGATGCGACAAGCA
Source organism: Acholeplasmataceae bacterium (assembly GCA_012838545.1). Lineage (GTDB taxonomy): Bacteria > Bacillota_I > Bacilli_A > ML615J-28 > CAG-313 > UBA1427. Next base: position 9,075 of record DUPC01000039.1, on the reverse strand, counting down.
AAAAGAGTGTTATAGCCATTATAAAGCAGGGTTATATATTCATTTTCGCGATATTATTGTCGGACAAGCTCAGGACAATGATGAATATTATCAATTTACCCGCTATTGCCCTCATGTGAGGGAGCTCGAATACACGGGAAGAATGTTGCGGAAAAACGTGACTATTTTCGATGAATGCGAAACAAAAAACAATTCTTTGGTGGCGCAAATGGGGGGAATCGCCAGTGCCATCCGAAAATACGCTGTTGACTTGGCTTCCAAAGAAGAATTAAAATACGAAGTGTTTGCTGAGTTAAAAAGAAGAATCATCGGTTATGGTTACCATATTACTTACTTTGAAATCAAACGCACCTTTGTCAATGACTTTTTTATTTCCTTAGGCATTAAAGCCAGCAAATCCGAATGGGATGATATCCACTCCGCAATCTCCCTAATCTGCCAAAACGTAATGGAAAAAAGGGTAAGCGTCTTATTCGAAAAAGAAGAACGCAACACTATTTATTTAAAAATTATCCCAGAAATCAAAATTGACGTGTTGTACGGTTATGGAGCAATCGCTTCCGACGGTACCCAAATCAATGGCGACAATTACGTCATAAAAGACCTCAACAACGGTAGGTTCATCAGTGCCATTTCCGATGGCATGGGAAAAGGGTACAGCGCTTTCTATGAAAGCAACATCACTTTAAAGTTGGTGGAAGATGTATTGTCCTTAAACCTTGATTCATCCACCGCTTTGGAAATCCTCAACACCTTTTATGTAATTCAAGATTATTTGGAACGTTATGCTACTTTAGATCTTCTGGAAATCAATCGTTTTAAAACAATGGCCAAGTTCTATAAAATGGGGGGATGCACATCTTATATTATTCATGAAGACGGAACGCTTGAAAAAATCATTAACAAAAGCCTACCTTTCGGCATTGAAGAATTGGTAGAAAATTATGAAGTACCGCTAAAGGATAACGATGTCATCATCATGAGCAGCGACGGCATCCTGGAAAACATTGTTGATGACAACCGGCTTGAAACGTTTCTTAAGTCAATTAAAGATTTGACTCCTCAACGCATCGTTTATGAATTATTCAATTTTGCCAACAAAAATGAACTGAAAAACAATGACGATATGACTTTAATCGCTTTAAGAATAAAAGGAGCGTAAGATTTCGAATTTTTTGAAAAACTCTATTTTTAGGAAATATCTTCGGAAAGCAATAAAAAGCTAAGAAAACAAAGATTCATGCTTTCTTAGCTTTTTTGTTTTTCCAATGGTTTATATGCACTATATGGAAAATAAATCACGTTTTTTGTTATAATAGGGTAAAGTGAGGAATGAACATGAGCGCATTAGAAATTGTAATGGTATCAGTTGTCAGTGTATTGGTATTTTGCATAGTCCTGTATTTTATCATCCAGAAACTTTTTAAAAAATTAGCAAGCGATAAAGCGAAAGATTTTAAGATTTTGAATAAATATGCCCAGAGGGAAAGAATTGTCTTTCTGGGCGATTCGTTAACTGACTTCTTTCCGTTAAATGATTTTTTTCCGGATTTGGATATTTATAATCGGGGGATTGCGGGGGACAATACTTTTGACATTATGAAGCGTCTTGAAGGCATCATAGAACTGAAGCCCCAAAAACTCTTCTTGTTGATTGGCATCAATGATTTTCACAAACGCAAAATTAAACCCGAAGAAATGATCGAACGGATTTTTGGCATTGTTGAAGCCCTTTCCGAAGTTCCGCATATATATATCATTTCTTTATTCCCGTTAAACAAATCGATTTTACGGTTCACCTGGTTTTTTCGCAATAAAGCCAATAACGCATTAATCCGCAGAGTTAATCGGCTTTTGGAAGAAAAATGTTTAGTAACAGGGTATCCGTTTATCAACGTCTATAATAACCTAATTGATGAAAACGACAATTTGAAACGCGAATTTACGTTGGACGGAATTCATTTAAGCACCAATGGATATGAGGAAGTTGTCCAAAAATTAAAACCTTATTTATATGATTAATAGCTTTTGTATTTTGCGGTTTTGACTAAACGCCCCGGCCATCGCGAAATCCCTCCCACAATACTAGTTGCTTGAATCCCTTGATTGGCTAAAAAGATGGTTGCAATTCTGCTTTTGGCACCGTTATGGCAAATCAGATAATAATTATTCAAGGAGTTTACAAATAAGTGGTGCTTATCAAGCAAAAGTTGCAAAGGTATATTTTGCGACCCTTCGATATGATATTGATCGAATTCGTAGTTTTCGCGAACATCAATCAATTTAATATTGGTTTTGGTTTGGTAAAGCAGAAAAAATTGATATGTGGATATTTCGTTCATTTTAATCCTCCTTGGAAAGTATTATATTTCACACAAAAGGAAAATAAAGATAAAAATTTGTCAGTAAAATCTAAAAAATATGTTATAATTGATTAAAGGTGATAAGATGTTTAAGAAACTGCTTTCGATTTACGGAAATCGCATTATCAAACCGAGCAATACTCTAGAACCGATGCGCTTTTATTATTTTTTCAATGAAGACGGCGAATTGTTTGGTATTGATAAAACCATAACCAAAAATGAATATCATTTAATAAAATCAATGTATATCGAAAAAACGTTTCATTTCAACAATGCGTTAATGCAACAAATCCATGAATATCTTTGGGAAGGAAAAGGTTATCCGTTTTCCCTAAAACGGGGGAAATTCTTTTTATACCAGGGATTGGAGGATTTCAACATTGACCAATTCCACAGTATGTTGATGGATATCTTTCAAGAAATATATGCTATTTCCTTTTTGGATTATACCTTGGTTTTTTATTTTAGCCGTTTTGATATCGAATTGGAACCACTCTTTCAAACTTTAAGCGATGACTTCGGCTCCAAACTCCTGATTCACGAAGGCTTCTTTTTTACCGACCAACTACCCGGAGAACATATCAGGCAATATGCCAAAACAGTAATCGATAAGGGGGTCATGCGTAAAAAAGATTATACCGATTTGGCGGATTTTATTCTTGCGCTTTCCGGAAGCGAGGAAAGTCAAATGTTAAGATTAATAAAAAACGGTCTTTTTGCTTCTCTGAAAGACAAAGACGAATCCTTGGAAATCATTCGGGTTTTCTTCAACAATAACTTAAATGTTTCCGCCACCGCAAAATCCCTTTATATGCATCGCAACACTTTGCTTTACAAACTTGACCAATTGTCAAAAGAACTGGGGTTAAAATTGGATCGTTTTTCTCATGCCTGTTCAATTAATATTTTGCTTAATATCAAATAATTTAACAAACTGCCGAAAAACCATCCGATTTCTTGGATGGTTTGTCTATTTTAAATTCTTGATTTTTTGGTATAATTTATGTGTATATAAATAGTAAAGGAGAAATTTTATGGCAACTGTAGAACTAAAAAATATCAACAAGATTTATGACAATAACGTTCAAGCTGTTTTTGATTTCAATTTAAAAATCAAAGACCGTGAATTTATTGTTTTGGTTGGTCCATCGGGCTGCGGAAAAACTACGACGCTTCGGATGATTGCCGGTTTGGAAGAAATTACCAGTGGTCAATTGTTAATTGACGATGAAGTCATGAACGATGTTGCGCCAAAAGATCGTAATATTGCGATGGTTTTCCAATCATATGCGCTTTATCCTCATATGTCTGTTTATGACAACATGGCATTCGGTTTGAAACTGCGCAAATTCTCCCGCGATGAGATCGATCGCCGCGTGCAATCGGCAGCGGAAACACTTGGTTTGAAACCTTACCTTGACCGTAAACCAAAAGCTTTGTCAGGCGGTCAACGTCAACGGGTTGCTTTGGGCCGGGCCATCGTTCGGGATGCGAAAGTATTCTTAATGGACGAACCTCTATCTAACCTTGACGCGAAACTTCGGGTTCAAATGCGTTCCGAATTAATTAAATTGCACGAAAGTTTGGGAACCACAACTATCTACGTTACCCATGACCAAATCGAAGCTATGACCATGGCTACCAGAATTGTTGTTATGAAAGATGGTTGGATTCAACAAATCGGTGCACCAAAAGAAATTTACGACTTCCCTAACAACATGTTTGTCGGCGGTTTCATCGGTACTCCACCAATGAACTTCATTGAAGGCCGCGTCGGTGATGACGGTTTCTTCGAATGTGGCGACCACAAACGCGGAGTAAGCCGTTTGCGCGTTCCGGAAAAACAATTGAATTTATTAAAAGAAAAGAAATATCTCAACAAACCGATTGTATTGGGCATCCGTCCGGAAGATATTAAAGACGATAGCACCGACATTTCGGAATTTAAAGATACAACTTTAACTCTAAAAGTCGATGTTGCGGAATTGCTTGGTCCTGAATCGTTAATTACCGTAAGGGTTCAAAGCACGAATGTTGCCGGTCAACCTGTAACCGCGAAAATCAAAGCTCGGACCGACATTCATATCAACGATATGATTACCCTTGCCTTTGATATGAGCAAATGCCATTTCTTCGATGTTGAAACCGAAGAAAGAATCCAAGAATAACAATCAAATTAGAAGTCGTCAACGTGATGACTTCTTTTTTTAGGAGGTTATATGTCAAGAGAAGGAATCTTTTATTTGGTGGAGGAAAAGAGTCTCGAAAGGACAACTCACGAACTCCACTATGCCAACAAGCAAATCATACCTTTAAAACAATCATGCGCCAAATTCTTAAACGAACTGTGCCTGTCGCATTTTACAACCCTAAAAGGACGGCTGGATGCGATAAAGCAACGCTTTTCGTTTCATAAAAACACTCCGATTTTCATTAACGAACACCTTATCTTAATGACGGTTAAAGAGAATAATAGGAAATTTTATCTGAATTATTTTAAAATAGCCGAGGTAAAGAGTATGGATAAGGGAAAATCCTTAATTGCCTTTGTAGACGGCAGTTCTTTAATCCTAAATGTAAGCATAACTGTTTTGCAAAACCGAATTAAATCCGTAGAAAGGTTGTTGAAAGAACCTGCTTGCAAATAATGAAAATGTTTTCTTTTGTTAATTCTTGCAAAAACCTTTAAAAAAGTGTAAAATACATGTAATTGATAAATAATATTAAAAAGGAAGGTAGTTATGGCAAAGAAAACAATTCGTGACATAGATTTAAAAGGCAAAAAAGTTTTGATTCGGGTGGACTTCAATGTGCCGATGCAAGACGGCAAGATCACCGATGACAACCGAATTGTCCAAGCTTTACCGACAATTCAATATGCGCTTGATCAAGGATCCAAAGTTATTCTTTTTTCCCATTTGGGCAGAGTGGCAAGCGAAAGCGATAAAAATGACAACAGTTTGTATCCGGTAGCGTTAAAACTTGCATCGCTTCTTAAGAAAGACGTTAAGTTTGTTTCTACAACCAGAGGCGCGACTCTTGAACAAACCATCAACGCAATGCAAGAAGGCGAAATCGTAATGTTTGAAAATACGCGCTTCGAGGACATTGAAGGTAAAAAAGAGTCGAAAAACAATCCGGAACTTGGCGCTTATTGGGCAAGTTTAGGCGATTGTTTTGTCAATGATGCCTTTGGAACCGCACACCGCGCACATGCTTCCAATGTAGGAATTGCCGCCCATCATAAAGATAGTGTTGCAGGTTTCTTGATGGAAAAAGAAATCAAGTTCTTGGGGAATGCGGTTGATGAGCCTAAACGTCCGTTTGTGGCTATTCTTGGCGGTGCCAAGGTGAGCGATAAGATTTCGGTTATTGAAAACCTTTTGACGAAAGCAGATAAAATTCTAATTGGCGGTGCCATGGCATATACATTCTATAAAGCCCAAGGCAAGGAAGTAGGATTGTCCAAATGCGAAAGTGATTTTGTGGATCTTGCCAAAGGCTTGCTTGAGAAAAGCAAAGGCAAACTTGTGTTGCCTGTCGATGTTGTGTTAAGCAAACAATTTGATGCCAACGCTCCGGCGCGGACAGCCACTACGACCGACATTAAGACCGATGAAATGGGTTTGGATGTTGGCGAAGCAACGCTTGAACTTTTCAAAAAAGAATTGCAAGGTGCTAAAACCGTTGTTTGGAACGGTCCGATGGGTGTATTTGAATTTGAACGTTTTGCCAAAGGAACAATTGGTTTATGCGAAATCTTGGCCAACATGGAAGATGCCATTACGATTATCGGCGGAGGTGATTCCGCGGCCGCAGCCATCAACAATGGCTATGAAACCAAATTTACCCATATCTCCACAGGCGGTGGGGCAAGTTTGGAATACTTGGAAGGTAAGAAATTACCTGGCATTGAATGCTTAGCAGAAAAATAGAAACGAGGAAAAATGATGAGAAAACCGGTGATTGCGGGTAATTGGAAGATGTTCAAAACCCGCCCAGAGGCGCTTGAGTTTATTTATGCGGTAAATAACGAAGTGCCTTCCCAAGATTTGGTGGAAAGTGTCATTTGCGCACCATTCACCGTCCTTCGTTGCTTAGTCAAGCGACAAGGAGAAAACCTACGTATTGGCGCCCAAAATATGCATTATGAATCAAGCGGTGCCTTCACTGGAGAAATATCTCCGGATATGTTAAAAAGCTTAGGTGTAAGCTATGTCATTATCGGTCACAGCGAACGCCGAGCCATGTTTAATGAAATCGACGAAACAGTAAACAAAAAATTGCATTCAGCGTTTAATAAGGATTTAATCCCTATCCTTTGCGTGGGGGAATCCTTAAGCGAACGGGAAAGCGGAAAAACCGAACAAGTAATCAAAACCCAAATTCAAGCCGATTTGCAAGGTTTAAGCAAAGAACAAGTGGAAAACTTGATTATTGCCTATGAACCGATTTGGGCAATCGGAACCGGTAAAACCGCTACACCCGAACAAGCCAACGAAACAATCGGCTTTATTCGTTTCTTAATCGATACAATGTATGGTGATGATGCTGCGGAAAACATTCGCATCCTTTATGGAGGCAGCGTAAAAACATCCAACATTGATTCGCTACTTGCGCTACCGCACATCGATGGCGCACTAATCGGCGGTGCCAGTCTTGACGCGAAAGATTTCTTGACTTTCACGCAAGCAGCACTAATAAAAACTAAATGATGAACGTTGATCATATTGCCCAGTAGCAACTCCTTTTAATGTTCAGAGAGAGCACGGTTGGTGAGAGTGCTTCAAAAGGAGATAAGCGAAATACCAATATGGGAGTTTGTCCTGGTTGTTTGTAATCCAGCCCCCAAAACAAACATGAGGCTATTTTTTAAAAATAGCGAAGTAAGGTGGTACCACGGTCTATTGTTAGATTCGTCCTTATGTCGAGGATGGATCTTTTTTTCATCCTCAACCCTATTAAAATTTAATAGAATAAGGAAGGAAAAAAAACATGACAAACATTGAAATGAAATTTTTACCTAAACAACCTCTGGAGATGCACAAAGTTCGAATTGTGCAAAAACTTCATTTGCTTCCGCTGGAAAAGCGCTTGGAAGCTATTGCCAAAGCAGGCAACAACACTTTCCTGCTAAAAAACGAAGATGTCTTTTTGGACATGTTGACCGACAGCGGCGTCAATGCGATGAGCGATCAACAACTCGCCTCGATGATGATTGCTGATGATGCGTATGCGGGGAGCGCAACTTATTACAAATTGGAAGATAAGGTTACCTCGTTATTTGGATTACCGTTCTTTTTGCCGGCTCACCAAGGAAGAGCTTGTGAACACATTATCGCCAAAACCTTGGTAAAACCAGGAATGCGCGTGCCGATGAATTACCATTTCACCACAACCAAATCGCATATTGTTTTGCAAGGAGGGGAAGTCGACGAGTTAGTCATTGACGAAGGGCTTAAACTTCAAAGCACCCATCCGTTTAAAGGCAATATGGATCTTGAGAAGTTAAGAAAGTATTTTTCCCAGTATCCCAAAGAAAAAATCGCCTTTTTAAGAATGGAAGCAGGCACTAATTTAATTGGCGGACAACCTTTTTCGCTGGCCAACATTCGGGAAGTTGTCTCCATGTGTCAAAAACACGGAATAATCACTGTGCTCGATGCAAGTCTGTTACAGGACAATTTGTATTTCATCAAAAAAAGAGAAGAAGCGGAAAAACACAAATCCATCAAAGAATTAACGAAAGAAATCTGTTCGTTATTTGATATTGTTTACTTCTCGGCTCGCAAACTCGGGTTTGCCAAAGGCGGAGGACTTGCCTTAAAGGATAAAGATTTATACGAAAGAATGAAAGAATTGGTTCCATTATATGAGGGATTCCTCACTTATGGGGGAATGAGTGTCAAAGAAATGGAAGCAATAGCAGTTGGTTTGGACGAAACTATGGATGAAGAAGTTATCAACCAAGGTCCGGAGTTTATTGCCTATATGGTGGAAGCCTTGGAAAAACACGGGGTGCCGGTCGTTACTCCTCCGGGCGGACTGGGCTGTCATTTGGATGCCAAAAGTTTTCTCCCTCATGTTCCTCAAACCGAATACCCGGCAGGGGCACTGGCTTCAGCGCTATATATAGTGAGCGGTATCAGAGGTATGGAACGGGGTACCATGTCCGAACAAAGGGAACCAGACGGAAGGGAAAGGCTTGCAGAGGTGGAATTGCTGCGCCTGGCTTTGCCGAGAAGAGTCTTTACTCTTTCACAAGTCAATTACGCCATTGACCGAATCGTTTGGTTATATAACCACCGTCACTTGGTAGGCGGATTAAAGTTTGTCAAAGAACCGGATATTTTGCGTTTCTTCTTTGGCGAACTTAATCCATCCTCACCGTGGCAAAAACAATTAGCTGAAGCTTTCCAAAAAGATTTTGGAAAAAGTCTATAAAAATTTAAAATTCATTAACCAAAAAGCCTTGATTGCCAGAAGTGCAGTCAAGGCTTTTATATATATATTTTGCCCTAAATTTAAAAGCCAAATGAGGATTATTTTTTTGCCAAATTTAGTCGATGAAAATATGCATATTTTAATGTCAATATCTTTTGATTTTTTCTCAAAAAAAGTTAAACATTAGCGTAATTTTTCTGATGTTTCTGTGAATTAACGTATTGCATAAACGAAGCCTCTTTCCAAGGATGGCTCATAGGAGGAATAT